>JAEOTY010000014.1 GCA_016839625.1 Candidatus Hodarchaeota archaeon | reverse complement strand
TTAATTGAATATGTTTTGTTAACAAATTTCTCGCAATATTATCCAGATTTCTGAAATAACAAGAATGACAGTTTTAATTATTATTATGCAAACATATATATCAAAGGTCATTATTACATCGTTTGTATTTCATACAATTATGTAATGATTATTTGAGGTTTTTAAATGAGTTATCAGGATACAATGAACTCACTAATTCAAAATGGCTATATTTCGATTGTTACTATTTTAGATGCAAATGGAGGAACTTACTGGACCAATCAACCTGACTGGCAAGTAGATGGTGCAGCTGCTTTAAGTGCCTGGCAAAATAAAGAACCAGGACTTACTATCGCAGGAACCCGCTTCTCTGCGATGATGAATGAATGGGAAACTGGCTATTTCGTTGCACGTAATGTTGGGGGAGCAGGAATTGTTGTAATTGCTCGAGCCCCAAATGGATACTACTTTCTGACCTGGACACCTGGGGATGTGCAGATTCCTCCTTTAAACATCCACGCTGAAGTGTCTCGGATGGCAGCTCTATTCAAGTAAAAACGTCATTAAATCACTGAATTTTCTATTAGGGTTTCTAATCAATACTTTATTTCCTTTTAGAACACACATTATAGAGGAGTTCAAATATAATGACCTCCTTGATAATTTTGCCACTTTTGACTGATTTTCTAAGATTTGGATGTGTTACAAAAATTAATGCTTAAGTACTCCTCAACGTTCAGATATAATCAGTTGGAAGCTATTTATTATTAACCAAGAAAATTTCTTTCATATATACTCCTCTATGGATGTTTAAATGATTGAAATCAGAAATTGAAGATTTTTATTCTCTCTACAGAAAAGCAAGAACATACCTTCTCAGGAGTATTACTGGTATTGATGATGAGAAGAAAAGAAAGGAATTTACTGATAATATTATGTTACAGTTGTTTGTATTGTGGATTCTTCAATTACGAAACTTCTTTAACAAGGATAAATCTTACTTTATAACGAAATTCAGAGAATTTCAGGCAAATGGTTCATTTAAATTCACCAATTATTTCGAATTTCTTCTAGATTTTCTTAAAAAACTAGATATTAACAAAAATATGGACTATTTCGAAGACGAGGTTGTTGGAAGGATTATTGTCCCAGGACCAGCAATATTTTTCCCTGATGGTAATGAACTAAATGGAGTCTCAATCCCAGAAGAATGTTTTTATGAGGAGAAAAGGACGGAATTATTGATAAAAACACCTCTCAATAGAGTAGGTACTGAGGTTCCCCTTTTTAATCTCTTTGAAAGTAGGGAAAAAAACATTAATGAATTTATTTTTGGTGCAATCTTTGAAAAGTTAATTACTCAGATAGAAAAGAAGAGATCGGGAGCATATTATACACCTGAAGAGATCTCATCTTATACATGCAAAACAACCATTGATAATTGTCTTATTGAAAGAATCAATGAAAAATTTGATTCTAGGTTCGAATCGATAGATTCTATAATCGAAACTTCAAACAAAAGAGTAATAAAATATCTATTTATTCAATTAGAAGGAATTTCAATTCTAGATCCTGCTGTAGGTACTGGTCATTTCTTAGAAAGCTCCATTAACGTTCTTTTAGAGATTCACAAAAAAGTTTGGAAGACAGCGAAAGAAATTGGTATAAAAAAAGGGATAGAAATTATTACAATAGATGCACAAGGAAGGGTTGATTCTATTAATCTGCTAGAGATTCATGACGAAAGGCAGTTCAAATTATATGTATTATTCTTTTTAATTCTTTCAAAGAATGTTTATGGTGTGGACATTAGTCAAAATGTTTTGAGAATTACTCAAATACGGTTATTCTTACTTTTTACGCAATATTTTGATGTTAATAGAAACAATTTCATAAGTCTTTCAGATGTACATTTCAATTTAAGACAAGGAAATTCACTTTTAGGATATATTCAATTTGAAAAAGCCATAACAGCAAAACAATTAAGGCTAGAATCGTATTTAACCAGTTTTGAACCTTCCTCTTTTTCTAAATCAATCGAAATAAATTCTAAATTAAAAAAATATTTACAAAAAGCAATAAATACTCTAAATATTGAGGATTCCCTCATTGAGGAGGTGGAAGAGATTGGTGTAATCTTTGCAAAGAAAGAGATCAATCAAAAGAGTATTCAGAATGTTTCAAGAATAAAACAAAGGCTCCTCCAAATTTTAATGGTTTCTCTAGATCCTCAATTTAGAAAACCGTTGCGTGACCTCCTTTTAATAGTTACAGGTATTTTTAAAGATAAATTAGATGAACTGTTCTCTCTCGAATATAACATCGACTTGAATCAACTGAAAAAGCTCAAAACATTCCATTGGATCAATGAGTTTCCAAATGTCTTTCTAGAGAAAGGAGGTTTTGATGTCATTATTGCTAATCCACCTTATTTGGGTGAAAGTGGGAATAAAGAACTTTTCAGGATTTATTCCACAGCATTGAGAGATTATTATGAGGGGAAGATGGATCTTTGGTATCTTTTCCTCCATCGAAGTATGGATTTAATGATTCCTGGGGCTTATTCCTCTATTATTAGTTCGAATTATTGGGTAACTGCAACAGGAGCGGCAAAATTACGTAAAAGATTACTAGAAGATACTTATATTAAGCATTATATTAACTTTGGAGAAAACAGGGTCTTCAGTAATGCCCAAGGGATTCATACTAATATAATTACATTTAGAAAATTGAAAAAACCAAATAGAAAAATCCATTGTGTTCTCTTCAATCAGATATATCCCCTAGGAACAGATCCATTCCATAAAATCGAAGACCAACTTCATTACACTTCAGATCAAAAGAAACTCGTACTAAAAAATTGGGATCCATATTTTCATTTTCTACCAAAGAATATACGAACTGCTATAGATTATATTATTAATAGTTCAAAAATGCTGAAATCCAGCGGTTTTTATGTCAAAGAAGGCATTGTAACAGGACTAAACAATATTACAAGGAAACAAGTAAGAAAGTATCGATTAATAGATCATTTAATTGGAGTCGGGGTTTTTATACTTGATAAAGACACACCTCAAGATATAGAAGTTATGAAAACGTTCACAGAGAGAGAGCAAGAGCACATTAGGCCATTCTACAAGAATTCTGATATCTCACGGTATCACACGACTATCTCAACGACTAAAAAAATTCTTTACTTGAATAGAAACACTCTCGATATTGAAAAGTTACCAAACATCAAACTACACTTAGCTAGATTTAGAGAATTATTAGAACATTCGTTAGATAATCCCCCATATGTAAATAGGCCTCGAAAACAAGAAATCTTCACTTCACCAAAAATTGTTACCCCCCAACGGAGTTTACGAAATACTTTCGCTTATAATTCATTTAACTGGTATGCTGGTCAAGATGTTTACTATATTCTAAACGAAGAAAATAACAGGGAGAAACTTAAAAGGCTTTTACTGATTCTAAACACGAGATTGGCTTATTTTTGGTTATATTGGATGGGAAAACGCAAGGGAAAACAACTCGAACTATTCGGAGAGCCCTTGGGGTATTTTCCAGTCCATATTGAATTGGAGAGTCATCCTATATTTGCGTTACTAGCAGATTATCTAAGTTTTCTATCAACTATTGCACCCATTTCCGATAAATTTCAGCACATTAAAGATTTTTTTCAGAACCAAATTTCTGATTCATTAGCATATGAGCTCTATTTCAAGGAAAAGTTTTGTGAAGATGGATTATATCCAGATAATAAGCCTTTTTTGTTGGAAGTCATATCAAAAGCACTCAAACCTATAAAATACGATCAATGGATTGAACTCCATTATGAAGAACACATAAACAAAGGATTGAGAAATCAAAAAAACCAAATGCAAGAGATTCTTGAAAAAGGAAACTTAAAAATAATTGAAGAGGTATATAATTTTTTGAAAAACGACCAACGGACTAATAAACATATTAATCAAGTGAAATCTCATCCTTGGGTTCAACAAATGGAGATGACTGTATAAATCCTATTATGTAGATTTGATTTGACTTATGACTAAAGGCAAAAATTCACCTGATTTTGCACTAATGCGAATATCTGCCATACTGTCTAATTCTGTTCTCCCCATATTAATTATAATGAGGGAGGCTCCCTTACTTTTGGCTATTATAGGAAAATTGGCAGCTGGAACGACGCTTAAAGTTGAGCCAACAGCAAGCATCACATCGCACAATCTGGAATGATTCTCAGCTTCTCGCATTTCTTTTTCTGGCATTGGATCATTGAAGTTCACTACTGACGAAATCACTCTGCCTTGACAATGAGGACACTTTGGCTGATTTGGCCTTGGTTTTTCAGTTCGGTACCCTTTTCCATAAATGTGATCCTTCCAATTAATCTCTTTCTTTCCAAATCGTGTATCACAATACAAGCATTTCATTAGACTAGAATTTCCATGGAGTTCAGCGAGCATTTCTGAAGGGATTCCCGATTTTAAATGTAGATTGTCAACGTTTTGTGAGATTAGAAACTTAAGTAAGCCCATTTTATAGAGTTCAACAAACGCATAGTGACTAGGATTGGGTTCAATCTGCGAAATTGGTTTTGTAGGAAGTTTAGGTTTCAAACCTTTTTCACGGAGCGTCCATACACCTTCTGGCCCTCTATAATCAGGTAAGCCTGATTCTGTTGAGATTCCAGCCCCTGTAAAACCGACAAGATATTTTGAGCTAGCTATAGTTTCAGTAACTCTCATGACGTCATTTTTGGAGAACGACAATTTCTTTCACCCAATCAATATGGATTTTAGACCCTTTAAATTAATCACTTTCATGTTCGCTAATACGAAGATCGAACACTTCTCTCAAAAACTGTATTGGTAATCCTCCACTAGTCAGAATTGTGTTATGAAAAAACTGATCAGTATATTTTCCCCCCATTTTTTCTTTAACATAATCTCGAAGCTCAAGTATCATAAATTTACCAAGTAAATAACTTAAAGGATATCCTGGTGTTAATGTATATCTTTTCAGTTCTGCAATAACTGCTTGTTCATCCATTCCAATTTCTTCAATCATAAATCCTTTTGCTTCGTCGAAGGTCATTTGACCAGTGTGTATCTTAATATCGACAATTATTCGGACTGCTCTCCAAAGTTGGTCAACTAGTTGAAGAAACTCCTCTTTTTTTCCTAAGAAACCTTTTTCGGCCATTAATTGTTCACAATAGTGCGCCCAACCCTCTACTGTTTCGTCTCCATCTATAATGGTTCGAATAAGATTTGGTTGTAAATTTGCTGACGTAATTTGTAAATGGTGACCTGGGTAGCCTTCATGAACTGCGGTATTCTTACATGAAGCGTAAGAATGTTCTTGTAACATTTCTTCTCGCCCTTCAATTGGTGTGACTATGTATTGGCCAACCTGATGTTTAGAGAATATTTCTGGTTGAATATAAGCTGCGAAGGGTATTATTGGAATAAGAAAAGATGGAGTTGGAAGAACCTGCAGGTCTTCTCCCTCTGGGATATTCATTAATTCTTTCTCACGGATAAACTCACGAGCATCTTGAGTAAGTTCTCTTACATGTTCAAGAACCATTTCGAAAGTTGGAGGATGGTCGTTTTTTAATAATTCTCTAATTTCCTGAGTTGTTTTATCAGGGTAGATATCGCGTCCTAATTCTTCCAATTTCTTTTTAGTATCTTTTAATGCCTTTTCTCCGATTTTTAGTATTTCTTCTGGCTTTTTTCCAAGTTTTCGGATCGCGATCAATCGTGAAAATTTATTTGAGCCTATTTTCCAGTCATATGTAGCATTTGGTAATATTTCGTTTCTAATCCAGTCTGTATACTTTTCTATTGCCTCAGATGCAACATTGACTGCTTCTACTAATTCTTGGTGTAGTGTAGATTCCAAGGTTGGTTCCAGAGTGTTTTGAATTAGAAATAGAAAACCAGTTGTTCTCAAGCCTTCTTCAATAGCCATTTCTGTCCATAATCCTACAGGAAATTGCCAGTTTGATTTTGTTTCTTCTAAAAATCGCGGTGCAGCTTTTAACCTGCTGATTATCGCTTTTACTCTAGTTTCTAAAGAAGCATAATCTCTTGTATAAAGTGGAAATAAGGCCGCCCCAATGGTTCCTATTGGTCCCCCTGCACCAGGAAACACACTACCAAATCCACTCCTCCAGGTAGCAAGTTCATTTGCTGCAAAAAGTCTCAAATCAAACATATAGTTTATTAAATCATAATCTAGCTTCCCTTCCTCTGAGAGCAACTCGTAGTCGATTGCACTCTTTAAATCTCTTTTAATTTTTAGCATATAAATTATATTTTCTTCATTTGCCTCACTTGATCCTTTAGGCAATAAATGATCATATTTTTCGTGTTTGAATCCAATCATAGTTGCAGCTATTGGAAACATGTCCATTGTATCTTCAAATTGCTTCTGAAATAATTTTACTAATTTTTCATCCTCAATCATTTCACAATACTCCAATTGTATTGTTTGATTGGTTCACATCAAAGTATAATAAGTCCCCTCTCTTTTATCCTCTAACACAATTCCGAGTTCAGAGAGACTAGATCGTAGTTTATCAGCTAAAGGATACATTTCTACATCACGTAAATCCTTTCTGATAGCTAATAACAGATCAATTAAAGATTTCATCAACTTATCCTTCTCTTTGACATTTTTATCTGATATTTTCACTTCTATCCCTAAAATATCCAGTAACTCGACAACCTTTTGTTTAGCTTTTAATAAAATACTTTTTTGATTATCCAACGATGAATTAATTCTTCTTATAAATCGCATAACGCTCTGAACTGCTGCTACTGTGTTGAAATCGTTATCCATTGCTTCAATGAATTCTTTTTCAACAGTAGAAATGGTTTCCAATAAATCCTTTTCATTTCCTCCTGGAGATTGGTCAATGAGTCTTAAAGTATCTCTAACTCGCTTTAACAAGATCCCAGATTGAATAAATGCTTCCTCGTTGAAATCAAGCTTCTTTCGATAGTGGCTGTTGATTAAGAAGAAACGGATACTCATTGGGTCATGTTTTTGCAAAATATCTTTAACCAGAATATAATTTCCTAAGGACTTACTCATTTTCACACCATTCACTATAAGGTGATTGGCATGGATCCAATAGTTGACAAATCTCTTACTTGTTCGTGCTTCTGATTGGGCAATTTCATTAGGATGGTGCAACA
>JAEOTY010000148.1 GCA_016839625.1 Candidatus Hodarchaeota archaeon | reverse complement strand
GCTAGAAAAGCCATTGCCATATAAGCATATATATTTCTGGAAGATCTCGATGAGTTGTCTCGATGAGTAAAACATCACCACTCTCATAGGTTAATGGATAGTCTACCCGTTGTAGACTAACGGATAACTCTCATAGATTAATTAATAGTCTACCCGTTGTAGACTAACGGATAACTCTCATAGATTAATTAATAGTCTACCCGTTGTAGACTAACGGATAACTCTCATAGGTTAATGGATAGTCTACCCGTTGTAGACTAACGGTTAGATATCCTTATAAAGAATGGAAAGGCTATATTTGATCATTTAGAGGATGTGAGATTATGAACCCAAAATATCAATTAATAAAAAAATTCACCATAGTTAGCGGAATTATTGCAATTTTACTAGGAGCTTTCTTTCTTTCATTACCAGCAGTTCAACTAATCTTCGATAAACCAGAAGTTGACATCTATATTGATTCAAAACAAGATTCCTCTCAATTGTTGGCATTTAACGAATTAACTACTGTCATAAAAACCGTAGAAGGCAAAATAAGAGAACATTCATGGACTGAACTTGAGAATATTGCGAATGAAATCATTTTGATCGCTCATGGGACTCCCCAAGGCATTAAACTGCAAATGGGCTTTATATCGTGGCAAGAGTTTGATACCGAGATCTCTAAGTGGCAAGCACACAAAATCATTGTGTTGGCCTGTTATTCGGGGTATTCGTCCGATATTCGGGTGGTTGGAGCTGATGGCGTTATTGACGCAGGACTTGCTGCAGCATCAGTTGGAATAAGTATATTACCTATGCTAGCTCAATTCTATTACAACAGGCTTTGGCAGCAATTCCTTGAAAAGCACTTGACACGAATTTTCTCAACACAGATTTTTCCATTAGCAGACACGGAATCTGGATATGAATATGCATTCCAATGGACAAAGTCAAAGCAAAGATATTTCTGGTGGTATATTTATGAGCGTACATGGTGGATTAATATGGAACAGGTACCAATAGACGTTGCGACTCTTGTGGCATTCATAACATTGGCCGGTTTTGTTATTCCCCCCATTTATGCAGTAGCCGTTTTTCTCTGTCAATTTGTTGGGGTGGTTTTCGCAAGCTTACAAATTAACTATTTTGCCCGAGGCGGCAAAGATATAAAATTTGGCTTCTCTGCAAACACAGTATTCGAAACAAAAGTTGTATTTGACATGGGTACATGGAACTTGTATGTCCCTGCTTATATCGGTCCATTGACTGCTGCGCCTTACGAAGCATTCGGAATCTGTGCTAACCAGTATGGGTATGGATGGGGAAATTGGGTTGAAGTTTGGTGGTGGTACTAATAGATAAAAAAGAATAAAACTAGCAAAGATTGTTTTTTTATAATCCAATCTTATATTCATTCTTTTTTCATATTAAACTAGACAAAGTAAGCCTAAAAACGATTTCAGCAGCTAATAGGTCACAGTAATAGACACGCGTCTTCTCTTCTAGCAAATTCATGCTCTACTACCCAGCTAAGCTATACTAGATGGTAGCTTGGCTTTTTAGCTTGTTTTGACTGGTCTTTTATTCATCAGACTCATAACAATCTTGAAAAACATGTTCATTTGCTGAAAAAAAGGCAAATAAGGGCTACTGGTCATCGTAACAACCTTCTGACTTTACGATGCAGATAGTGTTTTTGTTATGGTTCTATTCTTCCTCTTACCAACGATTTCGCCAACCATAGTCAGAACAAGTCAATTAACACTTGTCTAAAGTTGTGTCAGCTTCATGACTGATTTGTGTAACTTTTTAATCTGACTTTGTATTGAAACTATGTGAATAACTTCCTTTTCAGCCAATCCATTGATGTTGTGGAAAAAGGTTTTGATATGCTGCATTAAGGTCATGATTCAAAAATGCAAGTAAAGATTCTTTAAAACATTTCAATATACTTTCCCCTAACAAATGAAAGGTCACATCTCGAGAAAGAAGATCATAATCTTCAGCAGAAACTCGGATTGAGATTTGTGGAGCCGAAAAGATAATTTCTATAGTAGTTAAGTTCCTTCTAGTTAGTAATCTATATAAGAATTGGTAAAACAGGCGAAAATCCCAAAGAAAATTAGGAGTACGTATTAAGAATCGTGGATAAAGAGTAACTGATGTGTCTTTGATATCCCAATCAATCAATTCTCCTTTTTTTCCTAGAAAACGGGCATAGTTTTCAAGCTGGACGCGGAATTCTGCTGAGGATGAAATAAAGTCTTCCATTTCTTGAAAACTTACGAGAAGGGGTCGCTGAGAATAACCATCTTGTTCTTCATTAATCTCAGCAGCTTGGTGTACTAGAAGAGGAGCACTATAATAGTCTAGCGAACTATTCCAAAAAATTGGTTTGCGAGAAAATTTCATTACTGTGAATATAATTAATAAAGACATAGAAAGCATCAAATAGGTTACGGCTAATAGTTCTCGTTCAAACGAAAACAACACCGATATTGGAAAAATAAAACAGCATACTACAGTTAATTGTGTAATGACAAATAATTGATACATAAAATCACGATTTCTGGTTCGAAAAATGATCTTGATTAGTATCCATATCAAAGGAACTGCAACAATAAGTAAAAATGGAACCATAAATAATATATAAATATTAAAGAGGAGATTTGTCAGTGGTAAATCCAAAAAGAAGTGGATTAGGAGTGTAATACATCCTACAAAAACGAAAAATGATACCATTCTAATAAATAGCCTTTTTCTATTTGTACTGGGAAACTCAATTCTTTGTTTTATTTCATTATACGATTTAAGATCAGATTTTTCAATTTCTACTTTCTTCAAAGGATAATGACTCTCCTAATTTAACCTATAATTTTTTAATCATTGTACAATTTCTTCAATTATTCCTAATGTTTTCAATTTTTGCACAAAATTATAAAGAGATTTAATGCTAAAAGGCAAGATTACTTGGGCTTTCTTACAAATTTCCAAGAATGACTCTGGTGGCATGCTAGCGAATGGGAGGTATTTCAGGAACTCACTTTCGATAGTAGTCAGTTTAAGCCGCTGGGTTATCAAGCGATGTGTATTCGTCTGCTTTCGAATGAGGATAGCTGATACGATCTTTTCATCTCCAAATACAAACTTGATCTTAGGATAAATTCCTTTTTTTTCACGAATGAATATATCAGAGATGGCATATTCAGTCTGTAAACTTCGTGAGAGCTTATCGAAGTCTAAAATTACCTTTAAATCTCTGGTTTTCAGGGTGTAATAAGTAGGCTTTCCTGGTTTGGTAGATACTAACTCTTTGTCGACAAAATTATATTTGTGTAAGAGATCCAAATATTTTTTAGCTGTACTAATGTGGATCTCCAGGACAGCTGCTAGCTCCGCTGCACAAATCTTCATGTTCTCCTGCTGAGATAGTGACACGAGGATTTTTAAGCTAAATTCGTTGAAGAATAACTCTTGAAACTCCGAATAATTGGGAATCCAAGATAACAACGTTTTTTCTCCCTTGATTTTATTTAATTCTTATGTAATTATGTCTGAAGTGATATATATAACTTTACGTCCTATTTATATTAGATAGTTCTGAAGAATTCGATTGAGTTTTATTTATTCACTCACTTCACCTCATAGAAAGGACCTATTCAATATAGTAAATCTAGGAATATATAATTTTTTAATACGAGATGTGCACGAAATTCGCATTTGAATTTTTTTGACCATAACGGGGAGATAGGAGAACAATAATCCGACAATAATATGATTATTATTGAACAAGAGAGGTAATGAAAACATTCGACTAAAAATGAACATTAACCTCATCTTGTTCAGCTATGGGGTGGTTATGACCACTTTTTTAACCATTGTGTATGTCAGAAGTGAGTACTATAAACGATTGTACCAAAACGTATTATGGGACAATCAATCACTGGAGAGGATCCGACTCTTTTTCAAAAAGATTGAACCAATGTTAAAACTAATGTATCCAGTGGTTGATAAGTTAAACAAGAATAAAGGGAGACCAGCCACCGATAGGCGCTTTCAATTAAGGTTTCTTATTTGGTGGAAATTTTTTTCTCCAGGACCACAGCAAACAGCTGTAAATAAGCTTAACGGGTCACCAGAACTCCAAAAAATACTCGAAGCACCAATGAAAAAATACACGCGGTCGAGTCTTCGCCGTTTTCTCAAAGCTATAGGAGAACTGGGGTTCATTAAAATGGGGTCAACTATCGTCACCAATTTAATCAATAAAGGAGTTTTAGATACATCTAAGATTATTTTAGATTCTTTTCCAATTTATTCCTATCTAAATTGGTTAAAATGTTTAAGAATGCCCAAATTTAATAGAAAATTCGCCAAACAATTTTATCAGTTACTATCACTAGAGAATACTGTCAAACTATTTCCAAAACAGCATGGAAGATCAGCCCCACTAGCTGATAAACTTAAGGCCTGGATTCACCATTACTTATGGGATATTCCATCTGCAGCCATGAACCAACAGTTCATTTTCGGTAAAGTCAATAGAAAAGAAATCATGGCTCTTGAAAAGGGTTGGACATCAGTTGCTACCTATCGAAACTTCTTAAAATCCCTGAAACAATTACCAAACCTCCCCGAGGTTCAATCAACAATCGTGACAGAAGTGCTTCGGGTTCTGCACTTACTCGGAGTTCCTCTGAAAAATCAAGAGTTTAACCAGATAGAGGATTTATGTAAAGTGTTTCATAAACCTCACAGGTTGAAAGACTCAGGTATTTCCTTTAATTATTGTGCGGCTAAAGACCAACATTTTATGGGACGCGGGGGATTATTAGCGATTTTTCCCGCGCTCGAAGTGCCGTTTTTTGTTCAAACAACTCCAAGGTACAAACAAAATGAGCCAGGGATTTTGTCATTCTTAATAAACCTGAATCATCATCATAAGACATTACTACAAACCAAGGAGGTCTATGCTGATAGTGAATTCGGAACTAATCCGATTAAAAGTTATTTAAAAGAGAATTTGAGGACTATTCCTTTCATTGATGCTTATGGTCGTGGTTCTACAAGTGAGCCGCTTACTCCTGAACAAAGAAATATTAGACGAACTATTGAGCGAGTTATTGGCCGTCTCGATACACAATTCTCTCTTGAACACCCTCCTTTTCTTGGTTCTGAGTTTATTGCTATTCATACCCAGCTCAGTATTTTGTGTGACCTTCTTCTCGCCTC
>JAEOTY010000147.1 GCA_016839625.1 Candidatus Hodarchaeota archaeon | reverse complement strand
TATCGTGAATGTAGTTTCTAACGGGTAAGGTTTTCGATGTCATTTTCACTCGAAATTTCGTCGGGATCTTACCTATTAATCCCTTTTGGTCTCGTCATAGGGGATTTTTCATTGTGAAATCCATGCTCTAACTGTGTTTCAATAGACTGTTGTAATTCTTGTATGATCTGAGAAGTGATCCGTTGATTATAATACGGTATTTGTGTTTGGGGATGAAGCAATCCATATTTGACTGACACAATGAGAAAGTTTACATCAGAAGGCCATTTCCGACTCAACTCCTCCTTTTGTCTCTTCGAAGAAATACCACGAGTATTGTCACAAACAATAACACGGTAAAAGTCCCTGGGAAAGAGCCTGATGATGCCTCTGTTGTCGTGGTCGTCGTTGTAGTAGTTGTAGTAGTTGTAGTTGCAGTTGTGTTACCAAGAGGAATTGTGGTTGTGGTTGCATTTATTGGAACAGTAGTGGTTGGAAAATCAAGTACAGACGCATTGACAACTGTTACAGTGACCGTGTCTGATGCTGTTCTGCCTAAAGAATCGGAAATCACACATTGGATTGTGTAATTACCCTCTGTTAGACTGGAGGAAAAAATATAGACAATCGCTGCACCATCCCATGGTTCTCCACTAGTTACTACCATTCCATCAACTGCGATTGTATAGTTTTCAGGAGCAAGGGATGAACCAATCCACGTAATAGCCATTCCTGAAGTTCCGACTAACAGGATGAAATCTGCGGGATAAGAAATAGTAGGATCATCAAGCATTCCTGTTTTAATCAATGGAGCAATATCTTGGGCCACCACTAGATATATTGGGCCATAATTAGAAATATTATAAGGCGTATCTCCAATACCATCATTATTTGCATCTATACCTGTGTAATCTGACCAGTAATTCCCGTAATCTGTTCCTGTATTGTTATAAAACCACTGATTACTTGAACCATCGTCATCTACAAGCATTAAGTTATTTACAAAGTCATTAAAATAAATGGTATTATTATAGGAAGCACTGTGCATGTGTATTGCTTGTTTATTCTTAATAAATGTATTATTAAAAATAGTGCAATTATTTCCTGAAATTGAAAGGGCGGTATCCATACAATATCTAAAAATGTTTCCAGAAATTTGAGTTCTGATAATCGCTCCTTCTATCCTATCTAGATTATCTTCTCTAGCTGATACGCCCATTGCGCCAATTGATTCAAACACATTGTTTCGATATATATTATCATAAGAATCACTAAAAGAATAGAAGTACACACCATATCCAGAATTCTTTACTGTGTTATTTTCTACAATACACTCATCTGACCTAGATGAATAAAGAGCATATTCTGCAATATCAGTGATTATATTCGACGAAATTGTGCTATTATCAGCGCTTGAATATTCAATACCGTTATTACTAGTACGTTCAATAATATTCTTTTCAATAATAGAATTTTTAGCACTTAATATGGCTACACCCCTACCAACAACTCGTCTTATTATATTAGATTCTAAGTGGACTGATTCGGATCCTGAAACCAAAATACCTGCATTTTTTTTAATGTTTTCGATAGTATTGTGATGCACATAAGTATTAGGGCATTTAAATAAGTCAATTCCAGCAGATTTAGCATCGATTATTGTATTGTTATTGATTTCACAGTCTGAAGACTCACTACAATATATTCCTCTATAATCACTATCTTTTATGAGATTTCCAACAATAGTCGCATTGTTACAGTTATAAAGATCTATCCCATTACCACCAATATTTTGGATTATATTATTGTTTACATGTAATAGAGTGTTATGAAGATCCAACCCGTATAATCCTGATGCTTTAATATAATTATCAGAAATCATAGATACTTTTGGTAAGCCAGTGAAAGAACTTGCCGACACCCATATACAAGCTGACGTCATAGTACTCAATGTATTCCGTGAAATTGTAAAATTTTCATTGATTGGTTTCTCAATCCGAATAGCATTACTATTTGAATGAATCGTATTGTTAGAAATCGTGATATTTGCGGCTTTATCCGATACTTCAATTCCACGTTCTCCACCAGATAGGACATTATTTGTTATTGTAACATTTTTTGAACCAAAAATATCTAAAATCTCTTGTGGTGAGGTTGATGGATGAACCGCAAATTCAGAACCTATTATCGTGAATTCAGTAGTGTTAAAGACCTTCACCGCGGCGCCATCAAGCACCTCGAAGTAAGTATCCTGTATGGTGACATCAGGTGTTTCGATGTGAACCATAGCATCTGTAGCACTTCCTCCATGTGTAAAATTACCATTTGTGATTGATAAGGAAGAACCTGCCTGAGCATCTAACAACCAGGGATAAGCAGATCCATCAGTTGTAATATTGGAATCCTGTATAGTTAAGGAACCACCGTTTAAGACAGTGATATTCCATTCACCATCTAATAAAGAGCCTTTTGTAACACCCATGAACTCAAGATGAGCATCAGTTATTGTTAAGGAAGAATTAACCACAATACTACCATTAAGATGCCATGTGCCTGTTAGGGTCTCAGGGGTACTAATGGTCCATTCTCCATCTGGGGGATCCGCGGAACTCGCAGTATGAAAAGAAAAGCTTACAGAAAAAACATATAGTGTTAAACACAATAAAAAGCTAAGTTGAGTTATTGTGCGTTTTGACCTATATTCCATTTTATTCACACACTAATTTTCTCTTGTAAATCATAAGTTATGGTTTTATTGATGCTTCCTAATATCATTAAGTACTTTTGCATTTGATCTTGTCGAGATGATGACTCACAGTCAAAAATTAAGTGAAGGATGTCTGTCTCAAAAACATTAAACTTGAGTCAGCCATCCCAACATCAAATTATTGCGTCTAGTAAGTCCTTGGTTCTCAAATCGAATTACATCACATCCTTGTTCTTTCAATGTTGAATACAGTTTATTAATGGATTGAAAGTACAATTTAGGGAGATTGATGAAACACTCGGAATAAGAGGAAAGGTCAAGATTCCCCAACTGCGTAGCGATCAATCTTTGGAGTTGTTCCATAATTTGAGAGGTAACTCGTTGATCGTAGAATGGAATCTTTTTTCACACCAACTTTTGCGATTCATGTGCATCTACATCAGAGAGATTTATGACCTCTTGAAAGAATTCTTTCACTGAGTCTGGTAACTCAAGATGATACATTTCTTCGAGAGGCTGTTTTCTTAGACATCTAGAATGAGACTCACTTTCAATGCAATGTACCCAATTAAAATCGTCTTATTCTCCCTTGAAAACTTTTGAAGGAATACTTTGGAGATATTTGGCCATAATCCAATATATGTTCCGTGATCCAAAAGTTATATATTGCGAAATTTAAAAAGACTATATAAAGATGACAAGCTTTATAAGAACCTTAATTTTTAGTATAATTAATAAAAAAAAATGAGTTTATATAATGCTTTAAAAGTATTAAGGGTTAAAAAAAATGAGTATCAACAATAAACTGCTTCATCCCTCTAAACGGTTTGATTTAGATTTTATTCGTGACGAATATCAATTTTCTAATGAACAAGTTGAAACTTGGTTCCTAGGTTCGCTTATGCGTGTCAAAAAACCCCAGAAAGACTTTGTTCGATTAACGACATTACATAATCGGATAACACAAGAAGATACTGGATTTGATGACCGATTACAATCTAATATGCGAATAGCTTCTCAATTAGCTGAATTTTTCCCCTTCAAATGGTTATTGGAAATTACTGCAGCATTCAGGAAGATGGAATCAACAAAATTGGGAATCAAATCGGTTGAAGATCGGGTTTGTTCCTACCTTGGTTTTATTGAGTTATATTTGACCTTTCGCGGGTTGACTCTTCTGGATTCTACGCTGACTGATATAAATGAATCCCTCGATATTTGTCTCACTAAAAACGCTGTTCGAAGCTGGAAAATGAAACTTTTACGAATTATCCCCGAATTACGTGCACAATGGGTCAAATCCCGTGAAAAAAATCACCAAACAGCCTTATTTTCGACGGTGATTCAAGTTATGAATAAGGAGATGGAATTGTCAGGCTTTTCAAAAGAAGAGCTATTTCAGATTAAACAAACAATAATACAAATAGCACGTGAATTTGTATTTAGTCAAAAAGCTCGTCATATTAAGAAACCTGAAGTATGGGCTCGTGCTATCTGCGTCAAAGCAGTCCGTGACATCAATTCAGACCACTCTACTCCATTTCCATATCTTTCCAGAAAAGCCTTGAAAGTCGTGGAAAATAAGCGGTGGCAATTGGATCAGATTATTTGGGAGAAGAAATGAGAGAAAACCTTATAATCGACTATTCTCACATAATTTGGGATCTATCCTGCCTTTTTAGACGATTCCTTAGAGGGTCTCTTCTTGTGGGTATTACTACAAGAGTCTAATTCTTTTTTTTTAGTCAAGGAAGAAAAAATATCTCTAAATTTTTCTGTACTTCTTGCTTTGTACAAAAGAAGGACAAAAAAATGTAAAGAATCAATAATTTTCAGATTCAATAGTTTGTTGTTTTATTTTCATATGCCAACAATTCTTAAGAAAATTAGATTAGTCAGCTTTTAGTCAAGATCTGGCCAGATACAAACTAAAACCAGAGTATCGGAGAAGTAAAACACTTTTATTTATCGAAGGAGTTATCTCTAATAGGAATGGTTTCTAAAATGGGTTTAGACATTAAAAAGATACGAGAAGATTTTCCAGCACTCCACCAACTCAAAGATGGTAAGCCGATTATTTACGCCGACTCAGCATGCATGGCATTGAAACCTCAACTAGTAATAGACACTCTGATACAATACTATACAGAATACACTGCATGCGCAGGGAGAAGTCCTCATGCTTTTTCTCTTAAAACAACGAGATTATACGATGAGGCACGGAAGGACTTGGCAAGATTCATTAACGCAAAAAATCCCGCAGAAGTTGTCTGGACACGAAACACGACAGAATCCTTGAATTTGGGGAGTGGTTGTCTTAAATACGATGGTTCAGAAACAATAATTACAACATCTGAAAGTCACAATTCTAATTTAGTTAAGTGGGTAAGACTGAAGAATCTAGGCAGGGTAAATTTAGAAATCATTGAAATGCCGCTCAATGGAATATTCAATATCGAGGAACTGACTCGGGTTGTTGAGAAATGTGAGGTAGGGAAAATTTTTGCGAGTTTGAATCATACAAGCAATGTCACCGCGGCTCATATTCCTGTCCAAGAAATCGCAAAAATCGTGCATGAAAGAGAAGGTATTTTACAGCTAGATGGTGCTCAGAGTTTTCCTCACCTACCAATCGATGTACAAAAATTAGATGTTGACTTATTCGGTGCTTCAATGCATAAAGCCTGCGGGCCTACAGGAATGGGATTTCTCTACGGAAGATATAAGCTCCTTCAGGAGATCGAACCACTTATTCTTGGTGGTGAAACTGTTTCTGATGTCCATTATCCAGATGATATCACACTATTAAATCCTCCTGCAAAATTTGAGGCTGGACTTCAAAATTATGCAGGAACAATAGCGACTGGGGCAGCGGTTCAATACCTAACATCGATTGGAATGGAAAACATTGCCGCTCATGAGAGATTGTTAAGTCGAACGATGTTAACAGGATTAAACGATACTTTTGGAGATAAAATTCTCATCCTCGGCCCAGAAGACCCTAGTATAAGAACAGCACTTGCCGCTATAGATCTGAAAGGTATAAATCCTCATGAAGCTGCTATCCTGATGGATGACATGAAGAATATTTTCTTACGGTCTGGTTTTCACTGCACACATGCTTATCACCATTCTCTTGGTCTTAACGAAGGGACACTTAGACCCTCTTTCTATTTGTATAATACTGTCGAAGAAGTGGAGATATTTATTGAAACGCTCAAAGAAATTTTTGACTTAATGACTTGAGTGCCAAACTTGAAAGACTTGGTGTGAAAGATGTCGATTAAAGACCAAGAGAAAGCACAGGAATTAATTGTCTTACTCCTAGAAGATATGAACGAAGCTACCACCGTGGAATTGATAGAAGAAGCAGAAAGTCTTGGTATTGCTGAATGTCGAGATCGAGTTCCAGCTGCTTTAGCAGAACTATCTTCACAAGGATTAATAGTCAAGAAGATCTCAAAAGAAAAAAAAGCACTCGTTTGGTCTCTCCCAAAGGAATAGAAAGATTTCTGATAGGGACTCACACCTTTAGAAAAACTTAAACAATTAAGAATGATCATTAATTATTATGTCTCAAATTTCAAGAAAAAGTGTTGCGATATGTTGTCACGGGTTTTTAGGCGAAACTGGGATGTTAAAAGAAATTGAAGCGACATTAACTGAAAAACCCTTTGATCAGATTTATGACAAAGTAGCCAACATCTCGTATTACAGTTCCAAATATGGTATTAATTTTACTCAGCCTTACGATTTACAAACCCCAATCTATAGTGAAAACACAGATCAAACATTAAGTCACAATTTTTATGCACAAATCTGTTCAATTCTTCAAGAATTTAATGAAGAAGTCAATTTAGATATTTATGCGCATTCCATGGGTGGATTGGTAACTCGTAGCATGGTAAAATATCTTTCAACAGAGAAAGATGGTGGCATCTGGATTAGAAATGGATTGGTTACAAATGTTTTCTTATTAGGATCTCCAAATCATGGTACTAGGTTAGCACAACGATCCATTAATATTCCTCTTGACATACTCATGACTGGATTAAATCTACTGCTTGAACTTCCTGATGACGTTACATCGGAAGACCTACAATTATTCAGATCACAGTTTATGCAAATGGTTCCAAACTCCAAATTCCTTAAACAACTCAATAGACGGTCGGAAAATATTGAGGAATCTATCAATTGGGTTACTGTAAGAGGAATGAGGTGGATTAGACAACTTGGATGGTTACCCATGGTCTGGCAACCATTTTTATTCCGTAAATTCTGGATCGATCGTCATTTTCCTTTCTTTCACATCGGAATTATTCCTAATGATGGGCTTGTAGATGCAAACCGCGTCCCTCTCAAATTCGCTACCAATTTAACTGTTCCTTCTGCTAGTCACATGAGTCTTCTGTACTGGAAAACAAAAAAATCTGGAAAACACGTATTAAAATTACTCAAACCTATTATTCTCAGCCGATAGCAAAATACCAAAAAAACTAATATGTTAAACCTAATAGATGCTTGTTACCAAGATGAACATTATCCAGGTGTCTCTTTGCTACTTCATAACACTCTGTAACCTGTTTTCGAGGAGTAACTGGGAGATCCATTAAAAAAGAATCAGGATGGAAAATTAAGAGAGAATATGGAATAGTTTTGTCTAAAGACGCTAAAAATTGAGCAATTGCAGCCACCTCCGTTTTATCGACATAAGCAGGTACCAGTA
>JAEOTY010000146.1 GCA_016839625.1 Candidatus Hodarchaeota archaeon | reverse complement strand
TTCTCAATTTTATATAGGGATGATCTTTTTGTTTATCGCAGGCTTGATCATGATCCCCTTCGTAATATGGATCAGTAGGATCCTTATCTCCATTCCAATAATGGAGAATAGAGAAAATAGGTCTTGATTGACAATCTCAATCATAATGAATGCAAAAGTAATGGAAGGGCATCGCTGCTGAGAGTAATCCAGCTTCTGTTAGCTCGTCAGGGTCACCCCATCCGAGTTTCTGACATCAACCTAAGCGCTGGTCTCCATGATCTCCGAAGAGACCATTTTTTCAGCATGTATTCCCTGGATCAATAATAGATCAATATGAAATTAGGCTCCCATCACACTTAGGGCAGCTTGTTTTTCCTGCTTGTGACATTTTACAAAAACAATCTATGCATACATATCGATTACATGTATCACATATTAGGCTGGCTACTGTCCTTGACCGTGGAGACTCACATACTTGACAAAGAGTTGATTTTGCTGGAGTTGTAATCTTTTTAGCTCTTTTCGCTTTAACCACTCGTTTAGCTTCAAATTTCTCATATTTCAGTTCAAGAATGTTCAGAATATTCTGTATTGGCTCAACAACTTTTTTATCTATGTTATGGACAAGAGAATGACGTTCATCTGTTGATTTAATTATTAGAATCACTTTCCTACCTTTTTTTCGAAAAGAATTGCTATCTATTTGATCTATCGGGAGATTACGGATTTCTTCTCCATAATCAAAGACGATTGACGGAGTATAAGTTAAAATTTGATGATTTGTAAAAATTATGTATGATGATCGTATTAATTGTAATCTTAATTGAAATATTCCTAGAATTTTTTCTGTTTCACTAAGACTGAATGCTCGCATGATTTGAGTTGTAACGCCAAAATCAAATGATAAATAACCTGATTTGCTATAAAACGTCAAATAATTTTTGTTATTTAATTCTTCAGATTGTAGTTGATATTCTCTCTCAATTAATCGATTGATATGCCGTTTTGGACTTTTTAGATAAAAATAAAACAATAGAGGGGCCATTCCCAGAGTGTAAAGAGATATCAACCCAATTCCAAGCATAAGAATTGTATATCCAAAAAATGGAATCATAAGAATTAATATGAAAACTGTTTTCAAACGATTAATTTGAAGAAGAATAGTTTGATAGGTTTTATCTTGAGTGAAAAGAGTGTGAAATTCTGGTTGGTAAGGGAAGATAGCGGAAAACGCTTTGTTTTTTCCCCAAGATTTTATAAAATTGCTTTCTGCATTCTTCAAGCTAATTAACCAATAAAAAGCTAAAACCCAAACCCAGATGAGCCCAATTATTGATATACAGCTAATAAAAATCCATGTTTCAACCTTTTTCTTGTATTCGTATTTCTTATAGTATGAGTGAGTCAAATACTTCATTTTGTTTGCTTGAGTAAGTTCAGGGTTAGGTGATTCGAATGAAATTTCTTTTCTTGATTTCTTATCAGTTCGGAATCTGGTTAGTATGGACTGAGAAAGTTTGTTAATCCCTCTATCACGAAAAAGTGGAGTTGATTTTCCTTTTATGGGCTCAAAAGGTATGTTCGTTTCTGTTGGATTAATCTCTAAATACTGTTTCACAATCTCTGAAGGGGAACCGCATTCATTAATTGCTTTAAGAACCTCTCTATACTGAACATTTTCCTTAGAACTCAATTCACGGCATCGTAGATGAATGAAATCATTGATTTCAGATAGTAGACTGTCTATCTCATTGACATGTAAACGAGAATTAGAACGGAGAAGTTCTTCGATACTATCAATATACATTTTAGCTAGTTGTCTAGCATCTGGTTCTAAATCTTTCATAATTCTTCAAACCTTTTTCTCTCTTTGAGCTTTGATCTCAGCATACCATTTCAAAATAGTTTCATTCCCCAATTTGTGATACTCAGTGTAAGCAGATACCATTTCGTCTATCATATGCTCACCATAATCCGTAATAGTATATATTTTATATTCCCCTAAAACAGAAACGATTAATCCGTCTTTTTCCATCCGTTTTAGCAAAGCATAAACAGTACCAGCCTGTAAATCAACTCCAGTTTCCCGAAGTAAGCGAATAAGACCATATGCGTGGGCATGTTCAGTTTCAAGACGAATTAGGCAAAGGATCATTAGTTTCAATATGACACGTCTAAGATCACTCTGATAGTCACTGAGAAACTGTATTTTGCTCCGAGCTTCATTAGATAGACTTTTTTCCCTACTATTCGCCTGGTTTTGTTCGGGTCTCATTGTAAAAGCACTAGAATAGTACTTTTTATTTAGCTAGTGTGGCTAGTGAACAAAGGCCTAGTGTGACTAGTGGTATTTATAAGCTTGCATTTTTGGGTATTCAAATTTGCTTAACCCCTTTTTATATGTCATTTATCGGGAAGGGTATTTTCCTAGAACGCTCTTCTTCATTGTAATCAATATAACCACAAATTAAGCAATTTAATCCTTGATATTCGTTTTGTATTTTGAATTTTTTTATCATTTTGCGAATTTCTTCTTCCTCCCCACAACACTAGCTGAATAATCACGTTGTTGTAAAAGAGAAGTGAGGGCATCGCTCCAGAGAGTAATCCAGCTTCTGTTGGCTCGTCAGGGTCACCCCATCAGAGTTTCTGACATCAACCTAAGCGCTGGTCTCCATGGTCTCCGAAAAGACCATTTTTTCAGCTTGCATT
>JAEOTY010000145.1 GCA_016839625.1 Candidatus Hodarchaeota archaeon | reverse complement strand
CGATTACTTCTTTTGCTAGAGAAGCAGTACGTAGTGAACAGTTATTAAAGACCATAGATCACGGTGATGTAGTTCTAACCATAGAATATGCAAAATGGGTCTTTGCTGCGATTTTTGCGGATAATACATCTACTGAACTACGCAGAAAACTTGGTGATTTCCTAACAGATTTCGAAGAAAGACATTCCAAGACCCTTCCAGTATGGTTAGGGGATCTCGATGTTTTCCTTGATGATGTCAATCTTATTAGCCAAACCTTTATGGCAGGCTAAGGTACATGATCAGTTTTAGATAGCTTACGTCAAGCTGATTCTATCGATTCAACCAACCTCCCCCATAATAACAAGGTAATCCTCTGTCTTTAATTTGACAATAGAGCTAATAATTGTTGTGAGATCTCCCTTCAAAGATATTTTTATGCCATTTAAAGGGTTTGTGGTTTTATGATGCAACTTAAAACCTTTTTGTGTCATTAACGAAGCCCATCGTAGAAGCTCCGATTCAGAGTATGTTACTGTTCGAGTTGAGGTAGCCTTAATTCTAGATTCTGACTCAAAAATGAGGTTGCGTTCTAAAATATCTGATTTAAGAGAATCTGGTATAGGATGTGGTTGAACATCCGAGATGAGCTCTGTAAACCAATTGATATCAACTTCTCCAATTTCTAAAGATTCTTCATCAAAACTTTCTTCTAATACCTCGGTAGCTGATTGAGATGCAACTGGTTCTTCTTCTGATTCTTTGATAGCCGTCTCTTCAATTATTAACTTCTCATCCACCATTAATGGAGGTCGTGAGACGAAAGGTGGTAGAGTTCGATTTGAATCAATGAGTACAAGAATACCCTTTTGAAGAAAGGAGATAATAACTTCAGTAACTTCACGATAACTGTATTCAGAATCAAAAAGACATTGATTTACAATTTCCTCAACAAAAAGCCCTTCAGTTATCGAGAGTTGGTCTAGTTGGACACTAATAATTTCATACAGAGTAGAATGAGAGATTTCTTCTTTATAGGAGCGATTAATCTGGAGAGGAGTCATCAAGGAGAGGCCTAAATATTGATCAAGAAGTGTTATAGCTGGAGCAAAATCATCAAGCATACCAACGAATTCTTCAAGGGTAGATTGAAATTGTGTTTCGAATGTATAAGAAAAGTTTCTGATTCGTCGCTTTAAGTTGTTTAAGTATTTTGGAGTCCGATCTAAGATAACGGCAGTGACAGAGTTGATTCCTTCAACTGTGATAATTTTGAAGGCACGATCTCCGATCTCTTCAGTGAATATCCGCAAAATTGTTCGTTCTTTTACAAGATCGTTTTTTAATTCACTAAAAAGACCTGAAATTGCACTTAAAAACCCTGAAACTAGTTGAGGATCTATTTTCAACATAGTTATGCCAGTTTTATAAATACAAATACCAGTTTTCTTGTGCAGAATTAAAATGTGTTGGCACGTAAGTAAATTCGTCAGATCTTTGTGATTAAATGGTTCAACCTCAATAGAGAGAGGAATAATGTCATTTTCCTCAATCTCAGGAGAAATTTCTGATTCATCACTAATTTTGCTTAGAATTGGTTTTGCTTCTGTCAATTCCTTAAACCCTTTGTATCGGGGGATGTTATCAGGCATAATATCTTCCTGAGGATCAATATGTTTTGATAGTCGAGGTCGAACACGAATCTTTATTGGACCATGAGCTCCTTTTTGCAATCCTACAATAAGAGCTTCTCCTCGTATAAGATGAGGTAATACTGACACTGTTTCAGTACTTATTCCTTCCATCAAGCGAATTTTAGTGATATCTTTATCAGATCGTATTCTCAAAGCAATTAGTGTATTCATATTTGCTACGATATTGTCTGGAAAATCTCCAGGCCGTTGGGAGATGAGAATTTCGTAAATCCCAAATTTCCGTCCTTCACGCGCAATTCGTGGGAGAATTTCGTTTGTAGTAGCAAAACGATGTGCTTCTTCTATAACAAGAACTATTTCATTCTCCCGTGCAAAATCCCCACGAATTTTCCTATCAAATACCTGGGTTAGAATCTCATTGACAAAAAGATTGCGTTTACGTTCATCTACAAATTGATCCAATCGGACAATCGAGATTTGGCCAGGACTTATCAATGCGTCAAGATCAAGCTCTTTTTCAAACAGAACCAAATTTTGTAACGTATATATCTTGGAAATTAGATTTTCCCGTGTAGATGTATGAATGTTGGATTCTTGAATTAAAGGGATTAGTTCTTCAAGTAAGATCGG
>JAEOTY010000144.1 GCA_016839625.1 Candidatus Hodarchaeota archaeon | reverse complement strand
CTGATCTTATTTCTTTTATAAGAAAGTTAAGTCTTTCAAGGATTGAATTCATAGCAAGTGCATCATCTTCACTTATTTTTTGCCGTTTTAATCTCCAGTAGGTATAATGAACTTCAAAATAAATTGTTTTATAATCATTCAAATATTCAGGTATCCAAAAACTTGGACTATCTTCATCTATATCAAAAGAAGATACTGCTGAGTATGCTCTTTCAATATTTTCCAAAAATTCATCTGCTTTAATTATAACGATATCTCCTTTAATATTTCTTAAACTAAACTGTTCTAAAAATTCCCCAACAAATAGATTTCCTATTCTTACCATGAATAATTCACCAACTTTCAAACTAGTACTCTGTTACACTAACTTTGGGGGATAATATCTACAGATTATGAACTATCTTGATGATTTATTTCTTTGCCCATCTATGAAAAAAAAGTACTTAATTACCTTAACGGAGAAAGAACGCAAGTCTCTCAAAGAGATGGTTCGATCAGGTAGAGAAGGCGCTCGTAAAATTATTCGGGCGCGGATCTTACTAAAAGCAGATCAGAGCGAAGCAGGCCCAGCTTGGACAGACACACAGATTAGCCAAGCGTTAGACGTGGTGGTACATACCGTTGAGCGAATCCGTAAACGGTTTGTGGAAGAAGGACTGGAGGCAGCATTGAATCGGCGCAAAAATAGGATCACAACTTCCCGACGGAGACTGGATGGTCATCAAGAGGCCCAATTAGTCACATTAGCTTGCAGTACCCCCCCAACAGGACGTAATCGGTGGACCTTGCGATTGCTTGCAGATAAACTTGTCGAATTGGAAATCGTGGACACGATCTCTTATCAAACTGTGCGGCGGGTGCTAAAAAAAATCAGCTGAAGCCGTGGCTCAAAAAATCGTGGGTGATTCCTCCCCAAGCAAATGCTGAATTCGTCTATCGTATGGAGGATATTTTGGACTTATACACTCAGCCCTATGATGCCAAGCGTCCAGTGATCTGTTTGGATGAGACCAGTAGACAATTGATTAGTGAAGTACGGACACCAATTCCCATGCAGCCTGGTCAACCGGCCAAGTATGACCATCAATATCGTCGGGAGGGTGTCTGCAGTTTATTCATGTTTTTCGAACCCTTGACTGGGTGGAGAGAAGTGAAGGTGAGAGCTCGTCGAACGAAAAAGGACTGGGTTCAGTGCCTCAAAGAGGTAGTGGAGGAGCATTTTAACGACACTGTTGTAGTGAGGGTGGTGCAGGACAATCTCAACACTCATAATCCTTCAGCCTTCTATGAGATCTTTGACCCTGCAGAGGCTAAGCAGATTTTGGATCGATTAGAGTTCCACTATACCCCCAAACATGCCAGCTGGCTCAACATGGTTGAGATCGAATTGAGTGTGTTAAACCGACAATGTTTAAAACAACGGATTTCCACAGCACAACGATTACAAGAAGAGGTAAATGCTTGGGCTAGTCACCGTAATGAGCACTGTAAAACGGTGGATTGGCACTTCACCACTACAGATGCCCGAATTAGACTAAAACGGCTTTATCCAACATATTCAGTGTAATGAAGTACCTAGTAGGTAATAAGGCGTTCATTCTGTAATTCTCGTCACAAACCTATTTGCCATACTAGTATAAGACGAGAGTTCATATTCCAATGTCGTCATATTAACATTTGAATCATTTTTTAAAATTCTTGAAAATATTATGATTTCTTTAGGATGAGCTTCAATATATGCTCAAAAATCTTAAATTATTCCCTTTATAGTAGCATTCAAGGAAGGGTTATCCTTTTTTAGTAATGTAACTACATCCTCAATGAACGCGACATAGTGCTCGATTGTCGTGATCACGCTGCTAAGTCAACACAAACCTCTCTCTACCTCTCGTTATTTGGTACAGATCCAAGGTGTCACAGAACGTAAACTTGCGGAACTGTCGTTGCAGGTGAATGAAAAGAAATATCTTACACTGGATAACAACTTTCCAATAGATTTGTGTCAGACTGCTCCCGAGGGTAATTTTTTTATACAATTGTTAGGAGTTTCTTCAAAATTTTCCATAGATTTCTATTCTTTTTGTCAAACTCTTAATTGAAATTAAAGAAGTGTATCTGTACAGAATTCTCCATAAAGAAAAATTAGTAACAATCAGTAAAAAAATAAAAGAAAATCATTTAAAATACGGTTATTCATATCTTGTTTCATCCACGTCTCTAGGAAGGATCTTGAACTCAACCACGACCCCAACGAAGTTGTTGCCACTGAGAAAGAATAGCAGACCCGCAAAATGTCCAAATTGTAAAAGAATGCTCGTGTATTCTATGGACGAGTCAAAATGTATTATTTGTGGTTGGATTCAGAGAACTGAAACCAAAGGTAAACTTCAGAATGGGTCATTTAAGGAGGTAAACGCCTTATTTGAGAGAAAAAGCGACCCACAAAAAAATTACTAATACTAGTGCAGAAAAGAATGCAAAGAAATCAGGTTCAACTTGAGTATAAGAGAGATTCTGAAAATGAAAACAATTAATAAATGGAATTTTCCCCAAAAAGTGAGAGGTTAGGGGTGTTGTCAATCTAACAAAAAGACAAAGAGAAAAGTGAGGTACTATCAAATGTCGTATGAAGGGAAAAAAATCCCTAAGCAGATCAAAAAAGAGTTACTCGAAAAAACATCAGAAGATGGATTCCATACCATGGAAGATGCTAAAGCCAAGCTTGAAGGAAAGATCCCAACTAAACCCAAAGAGGAATAACTAAACTGATTAAATTCGTTTTATTTCCCCTTTGATCTGTTTCTTGGCAAGTATTTTTCATGTATTAATCTCTGAAAGGAGAGATAAATATTCAAGAAAGGATATATCCTTTGACATTAGTAATTGACTACAAAGAATATCTTCAAGCTAAAGGTTCCCAATACCATTCTAGTGCTTTTTTACATAATTCACATATCTTATAAGGAAATCCGTTTACATCTAACAGTTTCATTTCACTTGGTATGAAACGAACTGATAAGCCTTCATTCACATACACACATTCACAATGAAGACTTATTGCTAGGAGTAGTGCTAGTATTTCGGGACAGCACTAAACGTAAGAAAGCTGAAGAGAAGTTGAAGCAAGCTAAAGATGAGTTGAAAAAATCAGAAGAAAGATATCAGGACCTCTACGAAAATGCCCCAGATATGTTTCTCTCGGTTGATGCCAAAACAACAAACATTGTCAAATGCAACCAGACAGTAGCTACAAATCTGGGGTACACAAAAAAAGAAATTATTGGGCGTCACATTTTCGAGATGTATCATCCTGATTGTATGGAAGATGTAAAGAAAGCATTTCAATCGTTTAGAGAGACTGGTGAAATCCATAACGCTGAACTACAAGTGAAACGAAAAGATGGGACTAAAATTGATGTTATTTTAAATGTCTCATCTATCCTCGATGAACAGGGGAACATTCTTCACAGTAGATCAATATGGCGTGACATCACGATACGAAAGCGGGCAGAAAATGCGCAGAGAGAAAGTGAAGAGAGATTTCGCACTCTCTTCGAGATGAGTCGTGATGCCATCATGTTCGCTTCAATAGACGGTCGTATTCTTAACGTTAATCAAGCTTTTCTTGATATGCTTAACTATACCAAGAATGAAATTCAAGCGTGTAATTTCCAAGATTTTACTCCAAAAAAATGGGAAGCGATGGAAAATAAGATCATCGAAAACCAAATTCTGAAGCGAGGCTACTCTGATGTGTACGAAAAAGAATATATCCAAAAAGATGGAACGATTATCCCCATTGAGATTCGGACGGGACTGTTGAGGGCCGAAGCAGGGAATCCTGGGCAAATGTTTGGAGTTGTGCGGGATATTTCCGAGCGCAAACAGACTGAGGAGGAGTTGAGACGGAGGGAAAACCTGGCAGTACTAGGACAGTTGGCTGCTGGTGTGGGCCACGAACTACGTAACCCCCTAGCAGCCATCAAGACCGCAGTCTATTTTCTAAAAATGATTCTAGAAGAGTCTGAAGAAGAGGTGCAAAAGAGTCTAGATGTTTTAGAAAATGAGGTGGCAATATCCACGAAAATTATCAGCAGCCTCCTTGACTTTGCTCGTCCAAAGCCCCTCAAACAGCGCAAAATAGACGTCAATGAGGTTATTCAAACTACGTTGTCTCATATCACTGCACCCGAGATGATTAAGGTGGTGACCCAACTGGACGAGACGGTACCGTTCATCCTCGCTGATCTGGATCAGCTTACTCAAGTTTTTGGAAATATCATTTCCAACGCCATCCAGGCAATGCCTGAGGGGGGTCAATTGTTCATCAAATCTGAAGTCTCAAGTCTTCAGGGGGCGGATATTTCCTTCGCAGATTCAGGAGTAGGTATCCCTCAAGAGACCATGGAGAAAATATTTGAACCGCTATTTACCACTAAGGCAAAAGGTATCGGTCTTGGATTAGCGGTAGCCAAAACCCTAGTTGAGGGCCATGGGGGTAGGATTGAGGTGGAAAGTAAAGTTGGAAAGGGCAGCACCTTCACAGTCAGGCTACCCTGTAGTAGAACGGAGTAAAAATAGTTTGGAGACCAAAGCCAATATCCTGTTAGTAGATGATAACACCAGTCTAACCATGACCATGAGCTTCATCTTGAGGCGAAAGGGCTATACTGTCGTTACCGCTGATGATGGGTTGGAAGCTATCGACAAGGTCAAGGAAGAGTCTTTTGATATGGTCTTCATGGACATAAAAATGCCACTCATGAATGGTCTGGAGACTTACAAGAGGATAAAAACGATCAGGCCTGAAACGATGGTGACAATGATGACAGCTTATGCTGTTGAGGAGCTCGTTCAGGAGGCGCTGCAAGAAGGAGCTTATGGGGTTATCTACAAGCCCCTAGACATCGAGAAAATGATTGGTTTAATCCAAGAGATTAGGGGAAAAAAACAAGGCGCACTCATCTTGGTGGTTGATGATGACCCAAGAACACATGTCACTTTAAAGAACATTCTGTCCAAAAAAGGTTACAAAGTGGGCAGCGCTTCTACTGGTGAGGAGGCTATAACTTTAGTGCTAAAGAAGGTCTATGAGATCATTTTCATCGAAATGAGGCTGCCAACCATCAATGGCATTGAGACCTATTTAAGGATTAAAGAGATTGACCCACGAGTGGTTGCAATCATGATGACTAGCTATCGCCAAGAGATGGCTGACCTAGTGCAAGAAGCTCTAAACAAAAGTGCCTATGCTTGTCTCTATAAGCCACTTGATATAGCAGAGGTTCTCCAACTGATCGAAGAGATATCTGTGATATCTAAAGCAAGAAAGAAGGCAATAGCCCAGTGACAACTCTTTCGTAAGATTTTCGAGAAAGGATCGCTCAGGATGGCGATTGTTGACCTCGAGTTTAAGCTGACCAAAGTTAATAGGGCGTTACAATCTAACTGCTTGGAAATGATGAAATAGAGGCCTCTCCTACAAATAGAGGAAAGAGTCAATTGAGATCTTACAAAATTTGCTTGCTTGGCGATAGAGGGGTCGGGAAAACAACGATAAAACAAACTTTCTTCGGTATTCCTTTCCAATCACATTATATTATGACTATGGGGATAGATTTTACTCTCAAAGAAATTGATATCAGAGGGGAAGCCATTCAACTGCAGATTTGGGATACTTCAGGACAACCATCATTCCAAATATTGCGAAAGAAATGTTATGAGGACTCACAGGACCAACGGAGCTATCCGAACGCGGTGGATTTCTCAGAAAAGCACACAACGGGTCAGTATTTCAAGTTCCAAAGCTTATGTCCTATATGGGTGTAAGTATCTCGCCCGACCGTCCTGGCGAGGACACGTCTCGTTTGCGAACGAGAAGATAGACTCATATTCCATGGGAATAAATGTCTATAAAGAAAGGAACGGTTGATTCTTTCCCAATGAGTCCCAACCTCTCTTGAATTTCTCTCTAATAAATTTCTTCTTTTTATCTTTTGAATATTAGTAATTAATTTTTAACTCAAAATTCCAACGAAACTTCTTTAATTTTCTCCTACTTGGGGATTGAATTATTTTTTCTAATGTTTAACATTGTTTTTGCTATATGCTTATTTCAAATAAAAAGCGATATTTCAATTACAACATGAAATGGACAATGGACATGACTAAAAATGAATAAAAGAATGAATTTGAGTATATGCATGGGTGCAATAATTCTTTTCGCACTTGCTTTTGCACCAACGGCTGATAAAGGTCTGGCAGCAGATGTCAGTATTACTGGAACTCTTGAATCTTATAGCACTTTTACCGTAACTGATAGCGCTATCGCTTTTGGAACCAATCTAGAGCTTTCATCACCAGTCGATACTGCAACGATTAGTAGTGAAACAAGGGTTATTTTTGACTCTGAGAATGATGCCACTACAGCGTCGGACTCAGCTTCCTTCCATGAATCAACGACCAATGATAATGCGTCATTTTATCTCACAGTAAGTGGAACGACTCACAGTTATTCAGGAACATCTTCTACCAGCTGGATCTATTTCAAGGACTCTTCCAATACACATGATCCTGATGGAAGTGCTACTAATTACGGGAGCTACGGATCGTACTGGCCAGTTAGCATCTCAGGAACTCTAGCAGACGCGAGTAGTATTACACCTCCAAGTGGTAAGACATCTGATATTGGAGTAAATGTGAGCATGACTTTCTTAGGCTCAAATGATAGTAGTAGTGATCTTTGGGCTGCTATAACATCAACGATCACGATCTTGGTGACGACAGATGACTATGTTTACATTGATGACGACTATAATTTCACTGATACAACTGAAGGAGGCGTAATTTCAGAGGTTGGTCCCTTGACAGCCCAGTATGATAATGCCTCTATTTTCGGTAACCGCTTTGTTTTAATTAATGATCCGTCTGCGCTTTCTGCAACTGATACGATAACATTTCGGTTTGGGTGGTATGTTGCTTATGATGGTACCCCAGACGATGACGCTATGACGTTCTATGTTCTGATAGCACCACCTCAATATGCGCCAGCTATAGCATTAACATGGGATGTTACTATAAATCATGCTGTTCACGCCTGAATGAAGTGAATAGTCATTTTTTTTTTCTTTCAAACTAAAGCCCCTTTATGAGGGTTTGGAGGTTAGGAAGGAATTTATCCAATAAAAAGTGATAAGCTGTTCAGATTTGACATGGTTCTACAAGATCATTCTCTACCTAAACCCTTGAGCACTTCTCAGAGGCCAACTTTATTTATTCTTGTTATTTTATCGATATCTCTATTAGCTGGAGGGATGTCAAAAGCACAAGAACAGGGGAGTGGCAATTTGTTTGTAGAACCCCTTTTGATTTCACTAGGATTAGTTGACCCTAAGAGCTCGCATGTTTTTCAACTTAATATGTCAAATACTAAATCAGAAAAGTTGATTGTGAATGTAGAGATTTTAGCTGGATCAGATGTAGCTCTAAATTGGTTGACATTTAAACAAACCTCCTTTGAAATAGCTGCTGGTGCACAAGACAGTATTGATTGTGAGATTAATATTCCAGAATTTGCAATGGCTGGGGGGTATTACTACGTACTGGCGGTAAAGGTACCTAGTCAGGACGACAGCCCTATATCATTTTCTAGTGCTGTCACAATCACTATCCTGTTTACTGTCAAAGGACTTCTTCTTCAAGGGAATTTTCCAAGTGGTGAGGCTTCTTCATCCCAAACAGCATGGTTACTCTTTAGTAATTTTGAGGAAAGTAATAAAACTGTATATAGTCGGGTCTCAATTCTTGAAGGATCAAATATTGTATATGAATCTTGGGGAGAAAATACCACCTTAATGGCTCATAATGAAACCAATTTAAGCTATAAAAAGATATGGAAATTTCACATAGATACCTCTGAGTGGAGTGGCAATTATGTGGCATTCTTTGAAGTATTTTTCTATGAACACACCACTAGTCAGGAGGTAATTAAACTTAACTTACAGAAATTATTTGTGGTTGGTTATTACAAGGGTGTGGTTCATACACGGGTAGCGGAGGCTAGTCAAGCATTTGAACCTATTAAAATAACATTATCAATTATAAACCAAGGAACACTTCCCCTAACTGTCCAAATTGATGCCTACTTAGAGGAAAACACTTCCAAAACTTGTTTTGGAAGCTATCAGAACTACTATGTCACAGCTCAACCCAATACTCTCAAAGAAGAAGAATTAGTGTTTATTCCTACAATAGAGGGGAATTTTTCGTTACATCTTACATATCAATATACTGATAAAAAAGAAGAACAAGTTTATCAATTGTCAATCGCGGGATTCGCTGATTTTCTTACCTCTACTTCAACTCAAGCTTTACCTCTCCAAGAGTTTCTTAATAAACCGTTTATCAAAGGTATACCTATCACGACACCATTGAATGTCATTGTCTTTTTCATAGGATTGATCATCGGTTTCATTACAAAAACGGTTTCAAATCGTGTTATATTCGCTGACTCGGAGGCAAAGAAACGTAAAGCTAAAAAAATTCGTGAAGGGTGTCTGCTAGCTTGGCAAATCAACCGAACTGATGGAACTGATCTGTATTCACGGACATATTCTGTCATGAGACCTCAGGATGATTCTTTAAAGATGGATCATGTCCTGAGAACACTTGCTACTTTTTTAAGAGAGAAGATGGCTATTATCAATTCTTCAGAAATTCAACAAATTGTCTTGGATAAGGAAGAAATAATTTCTATCAGGGGAAAATTTATCCAAATAGTTTTTATTTTGAGAAAGAGTGTCAACAATGATGAAATGTATCGGCTACAAAGAGAGCTTCTCGAATATATTGAGAAAGAAGCACAGGTTCGCCTTGAAGAGGGACTAGTTGATCATGAGATGCTAGCTGATGTTTGGCTCTATTATGAGGACAAAGTACAACCTTATATCGCTGCCACCCAGTGAATGAATATGATCATAAAATTTACGAAAGACCGAAGAAAAGTATCAAGAGCTAGTTAATACCGTTAAAGATCTCATATTTACTGTTGATGTTGAACTTGCAGATATTATCCCCCAAAATTTGTGTAACAGAGTACTAGCTAAATTCTATTAAAAATAATTTTGAGTATCATAATTAACGATTTTATCTATTTCTTTGATAAGATTCTTTATTCACCATGCTGAAAATCCTGCATAATGATACCTCTATATAGGGCATGATGCTAATACTTTCTTTTCATTTTCACAAAAAATTACTTCTTCTCCTCTATATGAAATCCATATTCTACTTAATAATAGGCTCCAGGTTTTTTATTAAACCATTCCAAAAGATATTCATAATGATCTTCCTCCTCTTCGTCACATTCTTCTTCGTCAATTGTTATATAATGTTCTATCTTTGGACTCACTCAGTTCTCCCCTTTAGTAGCAATTAAGAGGATTTTTTCTTTTCCATTTCTTCCTTCAAACGATTAATTTCCTCTTTTAACTGCTTATTTTCCTCAAACAAAGGTAAAATCTTCTCTCTTACCATTATAGCAGATACTGGTCCTCTGAAATATTTCTGTCCTCCCTCGAGAGATTCCTCCAATTCAGAAGGATAAATCTCTTCTCTAATTCTGTAATATCCATCCAAAATTAAAAATCTTAGAGCATCACTGTTACTACGGATCCCACGATACTTCTTAATTTCTTGAAAAGCATTATAGAGTTCATCTGTATCTAAGACAAGTTTAAGGTGAACATCTTTAGTTTTTCCAGTCCTTGGCATTGATAATCATCTATCCCAATGATTTCTACATCAATTCTAAAAAGATTGTTAAGAAATGACTTCCCTATAAATTAGAATAAGTTTATTAATTCTAAATTAGAAACTCTTTCTGAACCATTTAGAACTGGTGAGAAAAATGGTTATTCATCTAAAGTTAGAACTAACTAATCCTCAAGAAATTGAGGATTGGAAGAAAGTTAAGGCTTTTTTGAACATAAAAGCGAATACAGATGCGCTTAGATCACTCATTCGCCAAAAGGCCTTAGAAATACAGAAGGGGGCCGCTTAAGCTGCCCTCCTCTGATACTGACTCGTCGCTGATAGTCTTACCAGAGGAACCTACACCTGCTAACCAGGAAATGTTCTTCGTGGTCCAATGCCCCAAATGCACGTGGACCCAAGTATATCAACTCATCAAGAATGTTAGAAAGCGCAAACTCTGCTCTCAGTGTAAATACAAGTTTGAAGTCTCCCCTTCCCGAGTTTTAAGGCTCTATACCAATAGACAAGCAGCGGAAGCGCAGGTCCAACAACTCAATGCTCCCATTCAATCCTTTATCTCGGAACTTCACCCTGTCAGTCAACCCAATGAAGAAGTTCCCTCCCACGAACTCCTGAAAGGTACGCGTCGACTAATCGATGTCATTGATTTTTTGATTCTTAGCCAATGTCAAACCCCAAAGACCTCCAAGGAACTTGTGTCACTCTTACCACGCGAGCAATCAGTAATTTATGACCGAATTATAGATCTAGAATCCAGGAAACTCTTAACTAACATCAATTCAGCCTATCCCAAGTTACTCCAGGTCAATTCCTCCTCTAACATTATCCCTCTGGTCCAATTCAAACTTAAGATCCAGAACCACCCTCTCAATTTCGCCAAAAAATGCGCTAACGATTGTCGTTTAGTCTTTCGTCACATGAAAAACTGGCAATATTGGGAAGGAGATTTTGAGATCCCAGGTTCTAATGTTGCCCGCATAGCTATCTATCCCAATATCTTCAGGATCCACTTAGCCATGCCGATCGAGCGGGTTCCACACACCTCGTGGAAAAAATCCTTGCAATTTCTCATGCAGTACCTTAAACAAACCATCAAATTTCTTTACACAGTCTTTCCAGGGTTAAAATTGACCTCAGAGAAACAATTCCTGGCTGATACCATAGCAGACCTTTATTCTACTTCTTACTATACTAATGCCCCTCGAACTAAGGATGTTCAGGAATGGTTGATCGGTCATGCTCGTTCTCAGACATGGATTTTTCTGCAGCGGACAACATTCAAGGCTGCTTGGGAAGTCGCAGAGCAACTTATGCGTACGTTTGAATGGAAACAAGTGCCCTTCATTGTCCAATGTAATGACTTGGGGCATGCCATAGATATCGCGCGCTGGGATGATGTCCAACTGGTTCGGAGAGTCAAAAAACTCGGTGTTAACGGTAAACCTTTAGCTTTTGACAATCCCGAGGATGAATTTTGGCGACGTTTCACTTTAGAACCTAAAGAATATCTTTCTTTTGTGTCTGACATAGGAGATAGTGACACATGACACTAGAATCCAAGGCCAAGCCTGCTGGTCAAAAAATAACTGAGCAGGAACCGCTTCCAAAGGACCTTAATGTTCCTTTGCGTGATCAAGGCATTGATCGAATAGTATCAGTTAAAGGAACCCTCACGCTTCAAGTGAACACCTCTTCATTCTGTCCTAATTGCCCTAATTCTCCAGAATTCTGTCAGCAATGTATTATGGAGAGTCTCATAGCTGAGATTACTGGAGGATTTCCCATTATTAACCATACTCTAGAAGTAACTCCTACGAATTGCGTGAAAACCAATGACTGAATTAACCAAAGAAGAAATGGACCAGGTCAGAGAGACTATGCAACAGATGGCTGTGGAACGAGAAAATTGTCAAAAACAGAGTGCGATCAAGGCCCTCCTCCAGGACCTTCTTGGCAAACCAATATCAGATGCAGATGTCAACTTAGTTTTCATTCAACTCAAGACTAAAGTAGAATTAAATTCTTGGGATAATCTTGTTTTAGCTCCGACTCCTAAGAAAAAACCTAATCATAAAAAGGTTTTACCTTTGGTAACTTCTGCTCGGTTAGTTGGTCCAGGAGAAACAACACTCATGTTTTACTTACACATTCACGCTGAATTTGACTATTTGCCTGATTTCTCTCCCAATCAAGGATTAGAAGATTAGCAAACTGCAGTTTCGTTAACACCTGGTTAACCGAATAGGAACCCCTTCAAACACGAGAAAGGGTTTCTCCTATTCTTCCTCATTTTTCTCTGTATAAGATAATATTTTCTTTTTTCCATATTCTTCGAAATATATTATGAAATCCCCTGAATGGGTAAACCATCGTTTATAATCATCATATTCGCTGGTAGTAAATCCTAAGGCAAGTTCATTTACTATTATGTCTGAATAATTTTTAGTAAATCTTTTTAAACCACGATAAAATTCTTCACTTACTTTTTTGTGTGAATTGGGGTGTGTATTAACTAGGAAAAAAAGATCGATGAGACTTTGGTTAAATACTTTACAAAGATTAAAGGAACTATAAAAGACACAAAAAGCCGCTTTTTCTTCGTATGCATATTCTAGATTTTTTATTTCCACTGATCCCCAATTAAATCCTATCTCCCCAGTCTTTTGTAACCTAATAATTGGGAAAATTGGGTCTTTCTCTTGGTTTTTAATAGTTAACCAAGATATTTGACTAGGATGATAATAATTTATAAAATCCTCATCTGTATATTCAGAATTTAAATCTAAATGTTCTATAACTCTTTTCTTTGTTTCTTCATCCTTGAAATACTCTTCAAACTCTTCAAACTCAATTTTTCTAGGTTTCTTCAAGTCTTCATCCTTCAATAAATCACTCCAAAAGATAAAACCGTTTAACTGGCTTTGATATCTGAGAAAGAAATCTAAACAAATATCACCAAACTCATTAAACTTCTTAATAAAATCTTGGTTTATTTCAGGGATTTTCAACCCATAATCTATGATTTTATTTTCATATAGGAAATTTCCCCACGTTTCATAAAGAATACTTAAATCTAAATCCATTAATTTGAAGAATAAACTATCAGCATCGAAAATAAATCTTAGAGGAAGAACTGGTTTCAAGTTATACTTAACAAGAAAGATTTTTTTTTCAGATTTAAGCTCCAACGATCTGTCTAAAGGAACGATTTCCAGTTCAGAAAAAATCCTTTCAAAATCCTTTAATTTTATGTCCTTAAAATGGCGAGAGAGAAAATCTAGGTAAACGGTCTTCTTAAGAAAATCTGGTATGCTTTGGCCTTCTTCTTCAGCCATACGGGTAAATCGTTCACTAATGTATTCCTCCTTCTTACCAAGTCTTACTTCTCCAAATCTCTGTGCTTTTTCAAATCCCTCTTCATATTTTTTTGGTCTACCCTTTTTTCTAGGCATTGAATGTCATGTATAGTGATGTCCACATGTCCGTAAATATATTTTGCTATTTCTGCCGTAGAAAAATATATGCTAAAAATTGTGTTTAAAAGGTATTTAATGGCCTCTCCATCTTCATAACGCTTAGTATTAGCGAAAATTCAAGTGTTATTTTCCTACGGAGTTTATTCATGAAAGATATATTAATACAAACATATCAATGTCTTAATAATTAAAAATTGGAGGTGACTCAATGAATAAAACAGCATTAACCATAAAGATCGATCCAATATTGAATCAAAGGTTCCGAATTGGAGTAATAGAAAAATATGGGGTGAAAAGAGGAAGTATCAGTAAGACAATAGAGGAAGCCATTGAGCTTTGGTTGAAGGAAAATGAGAAACAAGAAGTTTCTAATCCCTCCTCCAAAGAACAAAGTGGAGATCAGGGAGTCGAAATTCAAGGGTGAAAGTCATGTCCGGCCAGAACAAGACTCCTGACTATCCCGATCTCCAAGATCATAAAGAGAGTCATGATCCTAATATGCCTTTCTCCATGGAGTACCCTCTCATTGAGACTTTCCTGCAAATTAAGGAGGATTTCTCATGGCTCCATTCTTCATTCACTGAACAAATCAATGAACTCAAACGAGCTATTCAAGAACTAGCTGATTCTCAACAACAGCAGCAACAAGTTCCAATCGTACCTCCCCAATCTTCAGACGTTCAGAATGAGAGTTAAAATTTCCTTCCCCCTTTTCCCTTTTTTTTTTACTCCAAAGAAAATATTTCTTCAGACTAAGAGATGTTTCTATGGCCAAGAACAAAAATTATAACTGGCCGAAGATCGCAGAGAAGGAACTAGCGAAACTTGAGGATCTAAGAGAGGACGATCTAAAATATCTGGCAAGGGATTTTGCTCGAAAATACAAAATAAAAGAAGAAATGGCACGGATTTATTTAAAAAAAGCATTCCTGAAAAGAAACAACAAATCAGAAGCAACTAAAAAGAATAATGAATTGTTAGATGATGCTTATACTTTTGCAAATCAGGTTTTACAGCGGAAGGGAACGGAGGATATTGTCAACAGTCAATTAGCTGTTTTTTATCAATTTGAATCTGATGGTCTTACTCTTGAACAATCATATGAAATTATTCATAAAGCGAAAGAAGAATTTGAACAGGCAATTAAAGAAGAATCCGAATTCAAAACAGGTCAGGAGTTAATTTCTAAGAAAGAAACTGAAATTTCAACATCAATTGAGGTTCACGGCGAATCCCAAGATGAAATTGAAAAAATAGTTGAGAATAGAGAGGAGGAGAAGGAAAAAAAACCTGAAAAAACTTCCAAACAAATCTTAGAACAAGTCATTGATGATGCTTTAACTGCTTCTTCCAATATAACTGAATCTAAAAAAAAAGGTTCAAATAGAGATGAGCAACTAGAAGAGTCTTCTAACAGTGAGCCATTAAACAAACAAATGATTTTCCAGGTTAAATGTCTTTATTGTAAGACCCCGCAACAATATAAACCGACAAAAACACAGAAACGACGTAGAAAACTGTGTATTCTATGCAAAAAGAGATTCACTGTTAACCCTGAAAGGATCTTAAAATCGGATAGAACTGCCATACCCACCTTGGTTTCTACTTCAAGACAATCGCGAACACCTAGTGCAAAAAGAATTTTAAAAAATCAAAAATCGATTATACCAGAGATCATTGATTTTATTCAGCAGATTGACGGTAGTTCAAATGAAAAAAAATCCTTAATTAAATTACTGAAGAAACAAGCTCCTAAGAATTCTCAGAATGATTTTTTTTCTGAAAATTCAACTAAGGGGGTGCAGGGGTGGGGGGGTGAAACCCATGCCCAGAATCACCAAAAAGTCAGGAGAAGGAAGAACCAGTCGAATGGGGCTCAGAATGGGGATGCCCGTCGTGGGCATAATCAACCAAGTGGGCACGATATCCATGCCCACTCAAAAAATCAAAACAACCATAGAACCGAGTCTGAGTTCAAAGACGGAATTTATGACGAGCTAAGGGGGGGGATGCCCAGTCATTTAAATAGTGGGCACGCGCGGGATGACCCGGGTCACTCTAAACAAAATTCGAATGATCCAGATGGGCACGCGACATCGATTGATCGTGACCCAGATAATCCTGGACCTGGTAAACCTAAACATTCGAATGATGATAATCGCGAGAAAGGGATCTATGTTGTCCATACTCCCCTTGAATTTGTTCATTTACAATTCAAAGATGAGGTAGGACGTCTCCATGATCACCGCTTAGCTATGCTTGAGAATCTAAGTCCTAGAAGATTTGGCATTACCCAAACTCTTGCAGATAAGCTTCAACAGTTGATGGATCCTCCTCATTGGAAAGATCCCGCCAAACAATATCGCAAGAAAGTTCTGGGAGAATTCGTTTTCATTCTGACTAAAGATAATAATTGCATATTATATCCAAAACATCCTTTTGGTGATCAGGAATTTTTCAAATGGATGCAAAACCATCTGACAAAAAATCAGATGAGAAACTTAGCTTACTATTATTCACTGGCAGCTAGCGCGCAAAAGAACGAACTGGCCACTCCTAGGATAAAAAACTTGACCGATGAGGATCCTGCAAACTTCACTATCAAAGTCCAAATGGATAACCCTGAACAGAAATTTTTTGTTCGTCGGGATAAAAGCAAAGGCGACGCTATCGAATATTGGGGGCCTACCCGGCAGGGTTTCGATTGGGTTATGCGTTATTTAGAACCAGTTATCGAACACTCAATTAGTATTCAAACCCATGACAAAGTCAAGGAACTAAGAGGGAGACTTCAGAGTCAGGATAATTATCTTCGAAATGAAATCCCCAAGATGCAACATGAAATAGAACAAAATGGGCACGTTCTATTACAGTTAAAAAATAAACATCGAGTCATCCGTGCTTTATCTGATCATTTAAGAGATTATTTCGACAAGTCATTGGCTCAAGGAGATCAACGTGCTGATATTCTTGCAGATATTAAACAAGAACTCCAAGATCAAACTGTTGAATTAGTTAAAACAGTTCGGGATGTTCTTCAACACCTCCCTCAACCACAGCAAGAATTACCCATAGAAATGTATGTTTTGAAAGAACGGACCCAATGTGAGCAGGTAATTATTGACTTTCTTAAGACCAGAGGCAAGAAACGAGGCTATACTCGAAAAGAAATTGCTCTTGAAGCAAAACAGAATTTCAATTCTGTTAGTCCGACAGTCTCCAAACTTGTCAAAGAGGGAGTTTTATTAGAGCAAAAAGAAGATCGTAAAGCAGGGAGATATTTAATCAAATGAAAAATAATAAGGAGGATAGAAATGTTCGCTGATTGGTCATCAAACATTGACAGTGTTTGAAAGAACAACAGGAGTGGGATAATTGCACAAAAACAATATAGAAGAATTTTCTTAATTTAATGGAGACAATTAGATTGCAGAAGGATCAAGCAGATCAAGCTTACAATTATATTCTGAAAAAGATCACAGAGTCCGACATTTTAAAAAAAACAGATGTTAATCATCTGATTTCAGAACTTAAAGAAAAATATTCAATTTTTAAAGAATTAGCATTTGTTCTAATTGTAAGGGCCTGGTATAGTTCAGACTGTCACGTCCAATTAGTCAATATTCCCAAAATTTCGCGTCAAAATGACTTATTGGAGGGAAAAACTGAAACTCTCCAGATTTCAGGCTCCATGGAAAGTATTGACAAGACAATTTCCAGGAGTCAAGTGCCAAAAAGTATTGACAAGATTGATCCTGGACCTGAAATCGAGAGTATTGACAAGACTCCCATCGTTCCATTCGACTCGAAACTTCAAGTCCTCAAAAATCAGAAGGGCATTCAGATTCGTTATCGGACCTGTGGCAAAAAGACTTGTAAATGTACTTCTAAACGAGAGGAAGATATGCATGGTCCTTATATCTATAAAATTGAATGGGATCCTCAAAGAAAAAAGCAAATATGGAAATATCAGGGGAAATTATAGATCTATATTCTAGTAGCTAAAGAGGCTTTTTTTTTGAGGAGAATTCAGTTCTAAAAAACAGAAAAGCACTATTTACCAGAATTTCATCCTTTTAACAATGGAGATCCCCACATCAACTCCTTCTTTAGCCATTCGAAGTCTAAGATACCATTGGAATAGCCAGAAAAGGATAATCCCCCCAAGCATCAATCCTGCTATTAAGACAAGATCATTAACTTCTACTATATTATTGACCTCCATTTTGACTAAATTTTATATATTTTAATGGATGATTTCCTCGTAATCTTTGAAAGAGTGTTCCTCGCCAATACCGATTTGTGTTGAAGCGGTTCTTTTTGACAAGGGAATATTTAACGCCCAGGGTTTCAGTCACTTCTTTCCAGAGTTGACACAAAAGAATACCTGCGTGTTCAGGGTCGTTTTCTCGAGAAGTGATTTCTCTCAGAACATCGAAAATTTGGGTTAATTCTTCTAAAGAGATATTGACCAAATTGGTTATATCCCAAGTAATCATTTTCATAGTAGGAGTAATTAACAATGGAAACGAAAAATCTGGTTTCGTATTCGAATCTGGTTTCGTATTCGAATCTTCTTCTGCAATATCTCTAGGAGAGGGCATTTGTGCTATAATATCGCTAGATAAGCGGTCCTTTTCTGATGGATCCTGTGATGGAGTGTGCGAATGAATGACAACGCCAAATCCATCGTTTAAATAGTGTTCTGGGACAGTAATTGTGCTCATTCTTATATGATCTTTTTCAGTCGAAACTTCTTTGTGAATAATATCCCATTGCCCTGTGATTAAATTAAAATCCAAAACAACAGCAACCTCATTCTCAGGGTTCTCGGTAGCAAATTTCATTATGGCTGCCATGACTGCTGGGGGAATAACGATCCAGAAGGACCAGTAGAATTTATGTCGAAAAATCAGCCATAAAATAATACCAAGGATGACTAGAACTAGTGTCCCCGTTAGGATGGCATCCATAGAGGTCTTAATATGCTTCATAGTCCATTCCCAATTCTCCCAATTCTTCCCGTAGTTTTTTCCGTACAAAAGCCGAGATATTCAGACATCTCTCCCTGGCTTTCTTTATGAGATCTTCATCGATATAGAGACTAAGTTTGACCCTTTTTGTTGTCTTTCCTAAATCTTGCCGAAAAACTTTGTTGGGCTGTTCAGGTTTGGTCATCTTAATATCCTTATTGAGTTTGAGTATACACTGGTTCTCCGTCAACGAGAATTCGGTTCTCTCCTGATTCAAACAGTTGAACTTGTCTCTCTATTATCGTACGGATAAACCCAGACCAATTCATGAAAGAGTACTTCTTCATTTTTTCAGCTAGTTTATACGGAACCTGAGCACTCACCATTTTTGTATCCATAGGTATTTTTCTCCTAATAGAAATTACTATAATTATTAAGTAAAAGATAGTTATTTAATTAAATTTAATTATTAGCACATTAGAAACATTATTTAACCATACAATGCTTACATTGAACGATTACTACATTTTAAGTAAGCACTCCAAGAAGTGGTTAGGAGAGGCTCCTGACATGAATAATTCTTTAGAAGCAATAGAAGTCAAGAAAAAGAATTTTACCTTCCGTATCACAGAACAGCTGCATGAACAAATGGTTCAGGCCAAGAAATACGTCAATTGGTCTGGAATTTTAACCGATGCCATCGAACGGGAGTTAGACCATCTAAGACAGAGGGGTTTCTTGAACTAACTGTAGATCAAAAAAACTTCTCTAATAAGGATCCCATGAGGCAGACAGGCATATCAGAAGGATGATGAAGATTGAAGAATGAGTTTTTCTGGTCAAAAAAGTATCCTATTCAAGAGTTATTAGATTTTCTTGGCTACAATCCACTACTCTCATTTTTAAACCAAAAAAAAGGGAGTGATTGAATGAAAGAAGAAACAAAACAAACAAAAATTAATGAAAACGCCTCTTCGGGTGAAGAGGAAGAATGGGATTGGGAAAAACACCCCACCTGGGTAGAAAAAAATATCGACAAAACTCTAGGGTGGATATCTGACCAACAACTGAAGAGAGAACTCCCAAGGATCAAGGATCCCTTTGAAGAATGCTGGTATGAAGGACTGAAGTTTAAAACCTTCCTAGTGCCAGATTGGAATCGAACTACTCAGGTGCGTCAACTTGAGACTTGGATTGGTGAAATGTGGGGGAACCTGACAAACTCTTTTGATCCCGAGGATAAATTCAAGGATTTACCTGGTGAGGAATACGGGCAAGAGTTCCAAAAACATATCCACCAGGCTGAAATCGATGATAAATTCAAGTCTTTTTTATTAGAACGTCCATTTCCTCAAAGTCTCCTACATTTTGGAATAGAGGATTGCTCTGGTTTTACAACCATAAATGCTTTAGTAAACATGTTTTTCAACTCCTATAATCCCGAAGTTAGGGTCAATCATTACCTTTGGTTGTTAACACCCAAAAAACAGAGTCACCGCTCCCCCGAGATGTGGTTACTCTCCCTTCAATTTAGCAGCCTTGCTTTCAAAGCGAAATCTAAAGGGCCTATAACTGTCAGAGTTTTTCGTCCCCAATTCGTTCGATTCATCAAGAAAGAAGATAAATGGACGTTTTATATTAGTCTCAACCATTTTTATGCGGCAGCAGAATTAATTATTCCTGAGTCATTCTTTCTCATGAAGGACAATGTTTCAGAGTTCGATGTTTTCAGAGAGATTAATCAGAAAATCGTGAGTCCAGGAATAAGTTCCTTTAAAGCCCGTGCCTTCAAAATCAAAATGATTGAAGGAATTACCCTAGAGGAAATTAGGATTTTTCTCAATGAATTTCATTCAGAAGGGATAATGCCCAGTTCTCCAAATTACGAAGTGGATAAAAATTTCATTACTTGGATCCAGGAATTCATCAAAGCTAATAGCGGACATTATCCAATCGATAATGTAGATCCAGAAGAATGTGCAATATTGTATCCTCACTATTTACAGCGCGATAATAAGGGAAATCCTTTACCTTCATCAGAATTAAAACTTGCGACTGGCTTAGAAGTCAGTGAACGGACAATTCAACGCAGATTGGTTGCTTTACATAAATTTTTGAAAATACCTGATATTTATCGGCAATTGGGAGAGCTCTGGGAACAATATTTCCTCGTTAGAGAAAAAACCAAGGGACATAAAGTGCTTGGCCTAGGTGGGAGTTCTCACGGGTGTGATGCCATTGTGAATGGGCAGGTCTATTCCTTGAAATGCTTCCACAATGAACGAGATAAACAGATAGCTCTCCCTGTGAGTGAAATTGCTCAAGCTGAAATTGCTTGGGCCAAGAAACATAATGATGGGAAGATCATTGTAGTGTTAATGAATCCTTTCTGGGGGAAAGACATCCATAAAACGGTCTATGTCTCCCAACTACTAAAACTAAAGAACATTATCTTTCGACGCGGTGAGTGTCTCAACCCCACCCCCTCCTCAGACTGACCATTAGACCCCACAGCCCCCAAGACAAGTTAATTCTTCTGATTTTTCCTATTTTTTCTCCCCGAAAGGGCAGGTTTGTTATTTTTTAATTTGGGATCCTGGAAGAAGACTCGCCACCCGCCAGAAGGGAGGGGATGGGACATTTATAGGGCCATTCTATGCGACGACGACAATAGTTGTCATAATTTTCTCTGTCATAGGAAAAGAAACTTATTTTGTTAGTATTATTTATCCCTAATAGGGATACTAGAAAATTCCTCAAAATTAAAACATTGAAATATGTTTATTTCGCTTAAATAAAGGTGAATAGCGTTGGAAAAAAAATATGACAAAAATTGGCTCCCTAAACTATTAAAAGAGGATAATAAAACTACTATTGCTACTTTAGACAATCTATTCCCGAGTTGGGATAAATATCCCGATAAAGAATTGCATCTTCGTGTAATATCGTTATCTAATGTAAGAGGGGTCGTAAGCGAGTTCCATCGGAAGAATTTTGACCAAGATTTTCGTCCTAAGAAATCATTTTTTCAAGAAAAACATCCAACCTTCTTTTATATTTTTCATAAATTTGAACCTCTCCCTCGAAGTCAAATATTAAGAGAAGGAACAGACGACATTACTTATCTTAAAGTAGGTTCGATCTTCTTTTTGAGAACGAATGGTCGAGTAAGAACATCTGTATTTAAAGCCCTGGAATTTGAAAAAATAGAAGCGGATATTCTCGAGTTAAAAATGCCGAGAAATGTGATTTCCAATATCGAGGATAGACTAAAATAATAAGAATTACTGATTAAGACGTTTTAATTCTGTATTATATTTTCTATGGAAGTCACAACCACATTGAACAGGAATCTTGTATTTTTCAAGGTTAGTCTTCACCAGAATGTTCCCGATGTTTTTCTATCACTATTCATCGTTCAAATAAGAGGAAATTCTCCTCCTTTAAGCAGAATAGGAGCAATTGATATTCTCTCCAAGAATTCTATTCACTTATTAGAACGACATTCGTTTAACTAATCGATTCTTATCCATGCAGCACGTATAATAATCACTCCAAATACTCCAAATAGGTTATTGCTGCCTCCAAACGCTCAAAAAAATTACAAAAAAGATTCTGATGAAGATTCTGTTGAAGAATTATTATTTGGCTCAATAAAAAGATATTTGAACCTCCATCTTGGAAAACACGGTAATTTTATCTCAAATCGACTATCTTCCCAGAAAAGCAATTCATATTTATGAATTGGTAAAATGAATATATTTTGGTTTATTTTCAGTTCGTTGAACAAACATAAAGAGGTGGACTAAATTGGAGTTTAACAATGAGATACCGAATTATCACAACTTCTCTGATTTAACAAATTTAAGAAAGAATGACGGTAAAAAACTGGATTATCTTATTATCGGTATTTGTGCAATTATTTTGCTTGCTGTTCCTTTTTCTGATTATCTTCCAGACACTACTGAAGATTTTTTCTATGCATTTATTCAGTTAATCGCATCATTATCACTTTTAGGAGCGATTCTATTAATTTTTTTGCTATTTATCGATTACTTCATTGGTCAGAGGAGATTTTTTGATCAATTAAAGCAAAAACTGACTGAAACTTATTATTATCATCATCAACATGTTATTTACTTTCAATTGGTGTTTTTTTTAATTGGGATATTCGTTTCCGTTGTTCTAATATCTTTTTTTGGTCATATACAGATGAATAAATATGGAACCAAATTTGGCGCTCTTCTAATATGGTTTTCTTCATCCTTTCTTAGTTTAATCATTGCAACTGAAGAATATAAATATCTTAAAGGATATAGAATGTTCTTAGATATTAAAACTATCATGAGATCCCATGAATCCGATTATTTATTGAAAATTGGTATTTCTAAAACAATTGCAAAGGCTATAAAATTAATACTTCGTTCCCATGAGTATTCTCAATATGGAATAGATAATGAAAAGGAATTCATACTAAATTTAAATGAAATCTTAATCTATCGTGATCAAGAGAAAATTTTAGAAGTTAAGAGTAATATTTCTGAAATCATAAATACTATTGAGGCGCAGGATCATTTGAAAACCAGAAAACTAGCGGTTAGTATTATTCAGCTTAGATCGAATTTATTAGAGGGAACAATTAAATCTCAAGGCAGTAGGATTCCTGAAATAGTTCGATATGAAGGGATTTTTGGGAGATTTTTTAGAATAAAGCGGGAATTTCCAGAAGAATATAATACAGTTCTCAAAACATTTGGAGGGGTAATTCAAACAATTTTGATATCAATCCTAAGTGTTGGATTAGCTGCAATAATTTTGTATTTAGTGTAATCTCTATTTACTTTAATTTTCTGAGTGTCCCTCTCTAACCTGATAAATGGGTGTTCCCGTATTTAGACGGGTGAGTCTCCCATTAATAAGTCCAACCAGGCCATTTTTCTTCCCTTTGGACACCCAGAGAACGAAACGAACTAACGCACTGCGAAATCAATCCTAAAGTTCTTACTAAAAAACTTAATATTACTAAGTTCGTTTTCGAAAAAGATCTATATTGCTAAAATATTCTCCACCCTCCCATTGATAGGATCCCAGGCAAGATTGTATTGACTAAAAACACGAATATATGAGTATTTACGATTATCCCAGCTGCTTAATTCCAATCTTTCTTTTGATTAAAGGGGAGAAATAACCTAGATTTTACAATTTGAGTATTTTCAGATGTTATGGAAATGTCATCATTCTTGAAATGATTGAGAAATCATTTGTAATATTGTGATTAACGAACCGCGAAAGCAGATAGCAAAGAACGCGGGTTTCTTAAAACGAAATACTTAAATCGCGAGTTATGCTGAAAATGTATAGGGTTATAAAATGGCGAAAACTGTTACCACTCTTGAAAAACCTAAAAAAAAGAATCTCTATGATCTTAGAATGTTCCTCCCCTATAAAAAAACGCGCAGAAAGCGAACAAAAATGGTGGTGGACCTGGGAAAACAACAAACAAATCAGTTTATTCAAGCTGATAGCCGTAATTTGAAAGAATTTGTTAAAAATGAAACCGTGACTCTGATAGTAACGTCTCCCCCATATAATTGTGGACAGGAATATGACTTAGATTTAACACTTACAGAATACTTGGATTACTTAAATGAAGCATGGAGAGAATGTCTTCGTATCCTACGTCCTGGAGGACGATTATGTATCAATGTTCCTGGAATTGGTCGTAGTCCATATATGCCTCTTCACGCTTATTTAACTTGGGAAATCTTGAATATACGTTACAAAAATAGCAAATTTTTAATGCGAGGGGAAATCATTTGGGATAAAGGCCAAAGTGTGGGGACATCAACAGCTTGGGGGTCTTGGTGTAGCGCAACAAATCCAACCTTACGAGATGTCCATGAATACATTATGGTCTTCAATAAAGAATGCTTCAATATTCCTAAAAACGGTAATGATTCAGATTTAATTAGTGAGGAGTTTACTGAATATACCAAAAGTATCTGGCGATTTCCTACAGAGAACGCTAAACGAATAGGTCATCCTGCTCCTTTCCCTGAAGAGTTAGCAAAACGATTAATCAAACTATATTCATTTCCAGGGGATCTTATTTTAGATCCTTTTTGTGGCTCAGGGACAACTTGTATTGCAGCTGAGCGATTGAAACGAGAATGGTTAGGATTTGATATCAGCGAGGATTATATAAAGCTCGCACAAACACGCTTTAAGAAGACTTTCAAAAAAAGAGGGTGATATTATGCCTATCCATAGAGAATTAGACGATAGATCTGTAAAGGAGCGAGTAGAGGAGCTCCTAAGGCAAGATGAACGTGCTCGTAATGACGACGTTTATCTGATTTTCCTCTATTGGAGGACTTTTCAAGGGTTGAATTTGGATCCAAGCGAAGCCTCATCGGTTCTTAGACACACAGAAACTATTCGTCGTTGTCGCCAATCGATACAAGAAGAAGGATCATATCCTCCAACTGATCCCGAAGTGATAGAAAAGAGAACGCGATTAGATTAATCCTTCCTCAATTTTTTACTCTGCAACGACGCTTTTATTCGCGATATATTTCATACAATACTCTGCAAAATTTCTCTGGAGTTTTTTTTGGGAAAGCAACGAATTTGCTTATCTATGTATTTCCTTCCTTCTCTTTTTGTTGTTGAAGAAGCTCTTCTATTGCCTCTTTACTTAACTCTATGTCCACTAATTTGTATCGTTGAACAAGAGAGGGAAATACGAGAAGAAAAAAACCAATTCCAAAAATGAATCCTGATAAAATCCAAATAAGATGTTCAATCGAGAGAGGTTCTCTTTCCATAAAACCAGTAATAATCCCCAAAATAATCCCAATTGCAGACAGAATCCCCCCAATTACCTGTCTCTTATTCATAACACGCAAATCCTTTCCTAGACTTCAATTAACTTATGACGCCTAATTTTTCCAAAATAACCCAGGTAGCTAATCCTGAAGTAATAAAAATGATGAATAGAATCCCAAAAACGATAGTCAGATCGAGTTCTTCAATAAATAAACCAAAAGATGAAACCCAAATAATATTGACAGCCCATAAAAGAGCCAAGAAAATTATAAAAAAAATTATAACTCCAGCGATAATTTTTTCGACTTTCATAACTTCCTTCCTTCTTATTACTCTTTATAGCAATGAATCAAAGCTAGAAATGGAAATGTGATAAATGCTTCCCATGGGAAGCATTCTCTCCGTTGGTATATTAGCAGCCATAGCTAATACTATTAGCTTTCATAGCTAATATAAAAACGAATTTTAATTAATGAATCGAAAAACCATTAGATCAGACTTTGAGGGAATACTAAGATACTTGGACAGTTAGAATCTTTGAGTTTTGCACCCCTAAAACGCTGAAATTTATTTCAAAGTCAATGGAATGCTTGGAATCTCCCTTTAAATCAATAAGAATTAAAAGAGGGGGGAGGGAGGGGGTCGATTCAAAACAAAAAATATTTTTTTCATGAAAGAATCAACCCCAGGGTTGAAATGCTTTCCTCCCTTATAAGCTCCCCCACAAATCTTGAAGTAACATTCTCTCCATTGGCTCAAAATGTCTCAAATATGACACATTTTTTTAATCACTTTAGAAAATGTCTCATATATGACTCATTACAGAAAAAAGGCATTAGAACAGAAAAAGGGGAATAGTAACACACACACCCATTCAATATCACGTCTTAAAACATCATTTCTGAGTGAAAAATGATTCTGTTAGAACAGAGATTGAGAAAGATTGTCATAGAGGGCTTTTCTGGGGATACTGATCCCCTGGGGATCAGAAAAGTTATTCCGCCCCAGGTGCGGAAAAAAGTTATTCGGTCCCAGGGACCGAGAAAATTTAGGATCCTGTATACTCATTGATTGCTGTTTTGACTTCTGATTCATACATTTGTTCAATTAATTTACTTGCAAAATCCGCTAAATAAATCGACATGTGTTTATAGAACGCTTTAGTATCTCTTTCATTATTAAAGCATAATTTTTCGTGAAGAAAAAATTTAGCAGTGAATTTTCTTTTGTTATCTTGAAATGTTTAAAATACCTTAACATCAATCGTTTGGCACGTTCTTCTGCCAATGTTCGGGATTTAACGAATTTTGTCGGTTTCTCGATACTTTCAGAGGTCATAAGAATTTCCCAAGATTTCTTTATTTTATCGATTTTAAAAACTGTCTATATTCAGACACTTTCAATCACATGGGTAATGATCGAAATGTGAACTTTTCTCCTGTTAGGTTAGAAAGTTTTTTAAAAGACCATATTTTAGTCATTCATAGAAGGGGTTAAACGAATGTCAAAACGAGAAGAGGCCCTCACAGCTTGGGAAAAAACCAAACAGAGGGAACAATATTGGCAACAAATCTTTGAGAAAATGAGAGAGGAATCTAAAAAGGTCGCTAAGACTTGATTTCATTTTATTGATTTGTGGACCTGGGGAATGGAAATGAGGGTGTTTCCATTGGAATTCTCTATCTTCTCATAGAGAACTTCTTTCATACTTTTTATGATTGCAGAACTGCCTTTGCTCAAACTCGATTGACTGAATATCATAATATTCGTGAAGAAATCTTCCGCGGATTAAGCGATTTTCGGCCTTCCTAGTGATGTTCATAGCTATGCTCTACTGAAAAAGATAGATAAAAGAGGACTTTGACGACATAAGGATAGATTGT
>JAEOTY010000143.1 GCA_016839625.1 Candidatus Hodarchaeota archaeon | reverse complement strand
AAGGCTCTGGTGGGTAGTCTGTTGAATTATGTCTGCCACATTAGGCCCTCTGTTCCTTGGATGCGCATTGCGGAGTACCACGACTTACGGATGATTGACTCGTTAGAATGGCAAGACTTCCGTCATTTATTTGACTTAGCACATTCTATGGTGAACAACCTCTTTCTAGAGATTCGTCAACTGCAACAACAACGTTCCTCCGAGGAAATTGAAGAAAAATTACAGGCGTCATCTGTTGCTGCTCATCCTGAGCGGAGAGACTTGAATGATTTTCTTCCCGATGATAAGATGGTCCGCCTACAACAACTGTCCGAGGAACTTGGACTAGAATCCTATCCTAAGACGGGCATTCTCGACCTTTATTTTGCCTTACATACCCAACAGCGATCCCTTTTAGATGAGCTGAAGGTAAAGAAAAAAGAGAATGGTGATTGATGGGATGACTTTATTAGTCCTAAAACTAACAGAATCTCAAACATCAATGAGTAGGGAAAATCAAAATGTCTTTAATTAGAAAAAAATACAATCAACTAGATATTACCTAGAGAATTGCCATCAGAAAGGCATTCTTTGTACTTGGATGCACAATTGGATCGTATCTCATCGGTATTGTAATTTTTATTGGAATAGGAATTATACTTATACCCTCAGGCACATCTACTGAGAGTTTTTTAATATTCAGTGTAATTCCAGTGGTTTTCCTGTTGTTTGGATTTCTAGTCGGTCTTTTCAAAGCATTGTTAGATCTATCAAATATTGTAAAACAAGACTCTATTAAATCCAATTAGAATTTTTTCCTTTATATTGAATTGAATGTGAAGAAAAAAGAGAAATAAGAAAAAAAAGAGGCTAAGAATGACTAGAACATCATACTACTGGAAAATCATCCCTTTGATCCTTTCAGTTGGTATGATTTTACTAGGAGGTATTTAGGGATATCAATTAGGGGGAAAGACCTTAACTCATTCAGAAATAGTAGAACTCCTCCCGTGTATCTGAGGATTGGATCAAGGCCATAGTCAGATGACTCTGGAAAACCTTTTTTTTTGGCTGCAATTTTTAATGCTTTGGATAATATTTTTCTTTTTTCTCCTCAAAACCTTGAAAACTTATATTTTGCTTATGAATTTATTGTAAAATGGCTTTGAATAAGGAAGAGACGAGAAAATGGAATTGAAACATCTTTTCAGTCCTTATAAAATTGGAAATGTGCTGATACGGAATAGGATCGTAAGATCAGCAACAGCTGAGAATATGGCTGAAGTGGGACACCCCACTGATCAGCTCATTAACCTCTATACAGAGTTAGCGAAAGGTGGAGTTGGATTAATTATTACAGGGGGGATTGCAGTTGATCCTTCAAGTACATTTTCGAAGAAAGGAACCAGTTTACATAGTGATGAATTTATTTCCAGTCATAAGAAGTTGGTGGATAATACTCATGATTACGATACGAAACTAGGTGCCCAAATTGGTCACACGGGTAGACAGAGTTCGAATAGGAGATATGAATCAGTCGCACCATCTTCGATTCTATATCCTCAAACTGGAAGAGTTCCACGGGCATTAACAACTGAAGAAATCAAAAAAAATATCATTACTTCGTTTGTGGAGAGTGGCAGGAGAGCTTTTGAAAGTGGTTATGATATGGTACAATTACACGCGGCTCATGGATATCTATTGGGTAGTTTTCTGACACCCTATACAAATAAACGGACTGATGAATTTGGAGGAAGTATTTTCAATCGCACAAAAATCTTGATAGACATATATACTAGTCTCAGGGACGAAGTAGGGAAGGAGTTTCCCATAATTATAAAATTGCAAACTCAAGATGGGGATCTACCTGGGGGATTAACGTTAGATGAGGGACTAGAAATCACAAAAATTGTATACGAAACAGGATTTGATGCAATAGAACCAAGTGGAGGAGGAGGGGATCTGATAGGATCTGATAAACTGTTTCCTAGTGTTGTGATTAACTCCCCTGAAGAAGAGAATTATTTTCTTCCAACCGTAAAAGAAATACGTCCACTGACAGAGAACTGTCCACTTATACTTATGGGTGGAATTAGAAATCCATTATCAGCAGAAAGATTCATTCAAGAAGGGATTGCAGATTTTATATCAATGAGTAGACCGCTAATATGTGAACCAGATCTTGCTAATCGCTGGAACAGTGGTGATCACTCCCCAGCACTTTGTGAAAGCTGTAATTCTTGTTATTATTCTATAGTTAATAGCCCCTTAGAATGTATACTTAACTGAATACATTAAACAGAATGGTTGTAAAGTGCTCTCATTATCACAAATTTATTAACAAAAAAAAATTGAAACCGTTCTAAATCTTCTATTGTAGACAATTTATGGAAAAGGTCTGGTAAACAAATGAAAATCCTTCCTGCTGAATTTTCTCTCCTTCAAGATATTCTTGTAATGATTATTTCGTTCTTCATCAGCATTCTGTTTTTTTACTTCACTGATTGGATAAAAAAGAAAGAACTCGCTTCACAATACTTCACTCGTAAGCTCATTCATCTTGCTTTAGGGCCAATTTTCCTGATAACCTTTTTTTTCTATTCAGGGGAATGGTTTAGTCCATGGATTGCTGTTACTATCCCAATAATTTACTTCATCGCAATAGTGTTGATAAATTTAGAAATTGTTAAAATCAGACAGTTAACTACAACAATGAGCCGCTCAGGCGATCCTCGTGAACTTCTTCGTGGTATTGCTTACTACATTGTCGTTATGATCGTTGTTAGCATTTTTGGATGGACTTCTTATGCTATTTCGTCTCAGAATAGTCCTTTATCCATATTTGTGATATCAATTTTAGCAGTCGGAGATGGATTTGCAGATATTATTGGACGTAAAGCTAATCGATTAAAATTCACAATTTTCGCAGAGAAATCCATCCCTGGATCTTTAGCAATGTTTCTTTCCTCTATATTTGCTTGTTTCGTATTTCTTGTTCTATTTGGTTATGAAGTAATATCCATGGTTTTCCTTACTTTAGTCATTGTATTAGTTGCAACAATAGTTGAAGCCTTTTCACCTGGAGATTTAGACAACATCTCTGTTCCCATCGCTATTACTATTGCTTTCTTGTTTATTACACCATTGCTAATGCCTTCAGCTGAATGGTCTATGTTATCAATACCTTTACCTTGATAATAGAAAAATCAGAAGGTCAATTGACCTCTCAATAGGAGGAATAATGGGTGCTCTCTGATGATTAAATACTGTGAATGCCTAGACTGGGCAACCAAAATAAAGAAAAGTGGACTATCTAAATTATATTTTGAGTTCACCAATTATTTTATTTGTCATTAGGCAACTTGGGTACAAATAATTTTCCTTCAAACAATCTAGCTTTGCTTAAAGAAACACCTATGAAAAAGGCCAGTAAATACCCAAGAAAGCGTATTGGGGTCTCGCTAAAGACAATAATTATTGAGAAGCAAATAATAGCAAGTGTTATTGCAAGAAAAATGTAACTCCTACGATATTTTTGTTGGGAATCGTTATTTTCCATCTTAATCTACTAGATCCTGAGTAATCAAATGTGGGGGGAGGGAGGGGGACTCGCCGTTTCAGAAAAAATTTTTTCATATGTTCGACAAATCCCCAACGCATTCAGGACGTTCTTGTGAGGTTGTTCCTCATAGTCTTATATATGACTGTGTTTTATAAACTTATAGAATTATATTTTTACATCCCATAATCAGGGGAGAAGGTTAGTTAAACTCCATCGTAACCACCATACGCCTAAAATTGATCGAAGACCGCCCTCTGGACGGAAAAGACCTTAAAATCTTGAAATTCTCCATCCCGTAAAGATCCTACCTCTATTTCTAAAATAGATGCACAAGCAATCATATCGCTGAGTCTTATAACTTTTCCTTTTACTTTGCCATATTGACTTACTTAGTACAGAGCTTGTACTTTGCCGCATAGAGTGGGTTTTTAAATGTACAGATTTCACGATACAACAGAGTAAATCAGCAATCCGACTTCAATTGGTGGTAAATTTGAATGAAAAAATTGACCTGAAAGAAATTGAACAGCAGACATTCCATGAGTTTATGATTGATGGAATCACCGAGATACTTTCAGGGTTAGTATTGATATACATGCCTATCCTGTTCCATAACCCTATCTTTGTTGCTTTTGTTCCCTTCCTCATCCTGTTTGGTGGGCCTGTTGTTGATTCCATCCGTGAGCGTACCACTTATCCACGTTTGGGGAGAGTGGAATTAAGAGTTGATTCAGAGTCAGAAGACTTTTCTATGAAAAGATCTATTTTGGAATTTAGCCTGTTCATCTTAAGCGCTTTCATAATTACCATTATAGTAATGTTTGTTGTCGAAGGGGATATAACCAACCCTCAATTATGGTACAAATGGGTTCCACTTCTTTTTGGATTGATTATGTTTGGGCCCAGCCTGTTTTTAGTGGAAAAAACTGGTCAGCGACGCTATTACATCCTCGGAGTTTTTGCTACGATACTTGGCTTTATCTTTTCACTTATTGTATTTCCTGATGAGAAACTTGGCATCTTCCTATACTTTTTTTCACTAGGGGTTATATCGATAATTGTCGGAGTCATCAAGTACATTAGTTTTATCCGAAAATATCCAGTCATTGAAACTGAGGAGGAATAACCCTGACTGATCAAGAGACAACCACTGACAATGACATTGATGTCCCCGAACCCTCCGTCATTAACAAGCTTATCCATGAGCCTTCCCGTCTTATTATTCTAGCACATCTTTATATGTATAAGAATGCCGATCTTATCTTCTTTAAAAGAAAGACCAACATTTCATGGGGTAACTTGTCCGCTCACGCTTCTAAGCTGGAGGATGCTGGATATATCAAAATTGACAAGATATTTGATGAGAAAAAACCTAAAACAATCCTAGAGATTACTGATCAAGGTCGTATTGCTTTTGAGGAATATAAAAACATCATGAAGAATGTCTTTCAAGAGTGAATCTATTATGAAACAAGTTTTAGTT
>JAEOTY010000142.1 GCA_016839625.1 Candidatus Hodarchaeota archaeon | reverse complement strand
TCAGGTAAGACTCGCAGATGTAATAGAGACAGAGTTAGATAAACGGAAATTAATAGAATACTTAAGAAAAATGAATCCACGATTCGCAAGGAGATCGAATACAGATATCTATAAGTATTATAGGACTTATAACAGTATATATCGAAAAGTGGTTAGTAAGATAGAGCAGAGGGAGAAGGAGATCAAAGATTCTATGAGCAGTTTTTCATCATCCTATGATTGGCAGGGTTGGAAACATATTGATTCAGAAGCTGATGCAGTAAAAATTAGATATAATGTTGAAAGTCTGGATGGAGACGCTAAATTCCGTATACGAATCCTTGGAGAGCTGACTGAAGATGGAAAAAAGATAATAGAAGATCTAGGGGGATTTGTAAAGGAATATAAAAATAAAAAAACAAAAATACCTAGAGAGATTACCTACGATAAAATCAGACAAACGAGTAAAGGTAGGAGCCTTCTTAACGATATTAGAAACCACTCAAAGGCTATGTTGAAAGGAGCTGACACCTTTGTGGAAAACCTTTTTCCAATGATTGAACTTAAGAACCAGAAAAGTAAAAGAAGTTATTCTCAAAGGGAAAGGAAAGGAACTGGAGTTTTGAGTCATTATAGAATAATGACTGGCCCAGGTATTGATTATAATTTCTCAATAATTCAAAACTACCACATAACAAATGAAGTTAGGGGAATTCAAACAAAGATATCATATGCAATTGGTTATGAATTTTCCTTCAATAAGGAAAAATTTGACACATTTAGAATGGATTTGGATCAAGAAGTTATGCGGAGATCCCTTATCCTAGAAGGATTTCAAAAAAACTTCTTGACTCGAAATGGTGCTGAAGAATTACCTGGTAGTGGTGGTGGTGGGTATTACAGCCAACTATTAGATATCTACGAAAATTCTCCAAATAAAGGATGGAAGGATATTCTCCTTAATGATCCTGTTCACCAATTCTACAACACTAGAGTAAAACAATTAAGTATATCAGCAGGGAAGCTATCAATACCTAGAAAAGGTTGGGAAAAAGGAAGAATAACCAGTACATTGATACAAGGAGAGAGAATTTTTGAAGATGTCTGGACTGAACTGGAAAAATCAACAAAAAAAATTGCTTTTCCGAGTAATACTTTCGTGAAAAAAGTGAAAAACAAGATTATCAAAGAGATAAAAACCAATAACAAAACAATAACAGATCAAGGGTTAATAGTGGGGGATGTTAAAAGTACAGAAAACATCTTGGCTATAAATAGAGGGGTGCAAAGATTTCAAAGGGGGAATGAAAATGCAGGAGGAACAGAACTCTTCAAAGAGTTCCTTGAAAAAGTATTACTGGAAAAAAGAGACTTATTAGGAAAAAGGGGGTTAGGATTAGACCTAAAAAAGAAGTACTCCGTTCATCTTGAATATTCACTTGCGAAAAATAACTGTCATGAAAATTTTAACTACTCTATCGGCGCACCAGACGTGGTAATAAAAAATGCAGAGACTAATGATCTCGCTGCAATAATTCAACTTAAAGGGTATTCCCAAAACGATTCACGATTCAATACCTCCAACAGTGTCTTTCAGATGATAGAAGCAAAACTATTAACTGAAACAACTGGCATTAAAACCGCTTTTATTCATATAAATGAGACTAAAAGCAATTCAAAAGTCATGGGTAAAATGGAAAATGTTCGGTACGATTGGCTAGTTTTTAATAAAACAAAGAAAACAAGTATTACTGATTTGGAGAAGTCTATTTGGCACACGTTAGTCATAAGGCAGGTAAGACAATCGGGTTTTTCAGAAAATGTCTTTAATGATATGACTGAACTAATAACAGAAAACACTGATTCTTTCAATGAGGCACTTGAATCAGTTGTTAATAAGAAGGTTGATGAAATTGTCGATAAATTAGAACAGGTGAAGAATGATATACTCTACAATGACCATGCTCAAGGATTCGACGATATGATTCTAGATGAATACTTTACAACAGGTTATTTCGGTATAAATGGTGCTTACATGACTGATCACGGCATAAATGCAGTACATCAAATAGTCCAAGACAATATATTAGGGAGTATTGATAGAAATGCTTTAAGAGAAGCTTTCAGAGATGGGCAAAGTTCTTTTCAATACCAATGGAACAAAACAATCTTAATTGATTGCTGGGGAAAACAGATCATTGAACTCCTCAAAGTAAATACCGACCCCATGTAAAACGATAAAAAACATGGTGTGAAAGCAAGGAGACTGGGAAAAGAAAAACATATTAGGTACCTGTCTTGACAAAATCTTGGAAAAGATTAGTTAATCGAGATTTCAAAGGAAGATTAATTTTTCATAAAATGTTGAGGATCAGAATTCTGGAAGCTTATTTTTTCTTGAAAAAATCATCCAGTAATTTTTGTCTAAGTAATGGGCTTTTTCGACGGTAATATTTGATTGGTATCGTAATATGGGATTGTATGAACTCCAATGCTTGTTCTAAAGTAGTAAATGTTTTATTTGGATTTCTAAGTGCGTGACGCATGTTTTCGCGTACCTGCCATACTCCCAAGGGGAAAGCGTATCCTTTTCCGACCTCTCGAAAAGCAACAACAGCGGCTTTTCGTCTCATTTGTACAAGTTTTTCCTGTACAGCTAATCTAGCTGCGTAATATCCTCCCACGGTGTTAACTGCATAAGATTTCCGCCCATTTGGGCCCTCACTATCTGTTAAAATTCCTGGTGGAGAACTTGTTGGATTCCAAGCACTCATTTTCTTCCAAGTTTCATGATAATCGAAGTGCCATTCACGTCTAGGAAGAAATAGTACCCAAAAATCATTATCCAGGTAGGAATTATGAAAGACGATATAATTGTTGATTTCAGGGTAGTCTTGGATTTTGTACCTAAGATTGTTGCCCAACACGTCATCAACAGCTGTTATACTCCACCTAGTAGGCACAAACCTTCTTTGTTTTTCCTGTCCTAAGAGTCCAGCTGAAAAAAGCCTTGTTATTTGAGTGACAGTGGATTTATCATCGTATAGGTTTGTAACTGCATCAATTGCTTTTAAATCAGTGTCAGATACAATACGATCTACTTTAAAATTAATTTTAGGTGTAGAAGCCAATTTTACAGAATCAACTCGAAATCGAATCCCCATGGGCTGCGTGTACTGATCAAATTTCAAATCTAATTGTGGTTTTTTAGAGAATTTAGCCTCGAGCTGAACTGGGGTTGAGGCTTGAATTTGTTCTTGGGTGATTTCAAGAATTCTTGACGAGGAAGAAACATCAGTTACACTAACCGGCTCTGCCATAAAACGAAATAATTTAGCTCTAAGATTAACAACATCTTCTAATGACAAGTTCGTTTGCCAATGATCAGGTTCATCCATCATCTGGATATCATCCCAGTTCAAAGCTGCCATTGGACCCAAGCGAACATTTGGATAACCATAACGGCCGACAAACAAACTCGGAGGACTTGGTCCATAATATTCATTCTTTAATTTTGGTAAGGCCTTTCTGACTGGGAGTAATGCCTTTGTTCTTAGAATAATTGGACAATAAGAAAGACCACATAGAAATTTACCTCCTTTACATTTTAAGCAAAGGTCTTTATTTACAGGTACCTGAACCATGATTTGCCCACGAGAGAAATATTCATTATTATGTAAAAGTTCTATTGAATCCTATTAATTTCAAGCTTTTGTTGGATTGGTTGAGAGGAATTGATTACATTAACCTCCCTATAATTTCCCTTTTTCCCAATTACTAATGTTCCATATACTCCATCGAAACCGTAGGGATGGAAAGTGAAATTACCTGCCTTAACCTGAAGAATTCCCTTAAGAATTTGTGTTTCAATTTGACTAATAAGTCTTTCCTCGACCTCGTCAGAAGTGAGTTGCCATAAGTTGCGTTCAGGGCCCAAAAGACTAGTAATTTGACGATAATGAGTGATTAATGACTTAGCTGTTTTAGTTTTCACCTTTAATACATGACTCAGAATATCAATTAATGGTACCATCCGAATAAACTTCTTGGGTGGTTGAACATCCCCGAGGTTTCTTTCTACTTCTTGAGCACGACTTATCTCGACACATCTCTGGAAAACTCCAATCGTGAGAGACTTTTTACAAATCGGACATAAATCATTCAAGGGTACGTATTGGGGGGAGAAAAAACAGTAATCGTTATCGCCATGTAATCCAGGGCGTTTTCTACCAGCACGATGACCAGTTAGAAAGAAACGTCCTTCTTCAGGGGGAAATTCAACTGTATATAATATTTGATTTTTACGAAGAGCTGAAATTAAATTTGGATAATCTAATTTTGAAAGAGAAAGAACAGTAAATTCGCGCCCCATTCGATGTAGAGCACTTGAATGAGCATCTGAATTTGAGATTAACACACGATCGTCTAATTCAGGAATTAACGTCAGGAATTCAGGATCAGCTGATAATCCTGTCTCAAGGATACGTATCCTGGAACTTACTGAACCGAAAAAATCAGATAACTGATTGATACGAATATTTCCCTTACCAGTTCCGAAAACTCCTTGGGGTGTCATAATATGAGCAGGAATGGCTTCAATCAACGGGTCGATATCTAAAATGGTGTGAATTCTTTCTGCAACCTGAACAGAGGATTTGCACGTGATAAAAGGCCTTGCCATCTTATGATGCTTCACACCCCATTGATCTAGGAGGTTTCTAAAGGTTTCTACTGAAGAAAAATCAGGGAAAAGAAAGATAACATGGGCTTCCTTGGAATATTTTCCTATTCTCGCAGTAAATATCATCTCGGTTTGCAAAAGAAAACGGGTTTGACGATTATTTTCGAGAAAAAAAATTCCGTTTGTATCTTCAATAAGAACTCCTTTGAGAATATCCGTCCACACTGAGTATTGACAATCTCCTGTTCCAACCAAATCTACGCCTTTTAGTGGCATTGTTTGATTCGTGCTTGTCAGATGAGAAATAGCTTTTTTTTCATTCTCAACCTTGTTTTCAGGAGAATGTTTGAGAGCTTGTGTTCCTCCTGCAAAGACCGAATGAGCGTGTAAATCTACAGCTATTTCCAAATAAGCTCTCCTCTTTAATCTTCAGATTTTTTGTCATTATTAATTTAGGGAGCAGTCCTATAATCTAGAACCTGATCTCCAACTAGTTTCAATAAACCTACTCCTTTAGTAGAGTCACCAACCATGAAGAGGGAAACATCATTAGCACTATCTGAAGCCCACTTCAAAGCAATGGTGTTGGAGCCATGTTGGGACATTACAATCTGAAGTAGATCTGTATGAAACAGTCGTAAGCTAAGATGGTTAATAGCCATGAAAATCTGACACACTTGAGCATGTTTTTTTCTAGTATGAACAGAACTTGTTCTTAGTGTTTCAACATAACTCTTATTACAACGAAATAGCGATACATCTGTGATGATTGGTTGAAAGCTCTTTAATAATTCGAAACTCTTGTTTAAATAATGATTCTGAGGATATACTGATTTTCCATCCTTTAGAACTGATGTATAACGTGAAATCTTCGGTTGTTGTTGGAACGCACTTTGTAAATTCAAATCCCAGAGAATTTCCCGAAAGAATCTAAATAGACTCCCTAATCGTCCTTTTCCTGAACTAAAAGCAAGAATAAAGATATTTCCTATGTATATCAGGTAGAATTGTTGATTACTGTATGTTTTACCATGAATCTCGATGGGGAGTGAGTCAAAAAAAGCTTCGTACGATTTTAACTCACTTTCATAATTCTGTAAGATTGAAGGCAGTTGATTCACCAATGAGATTATGTTGGGAGACAGAACAATATTGTGAATAGCTCGAATTGTACCATTCGAAACGATAACAGTTTCCTTTTCAGTACAGATTTCACTGATTCGATCTTGAAGAACATTATCTATCTTCGTTAATAGAACCTTTCTGATATTTCCAAACAGTTCTTCCAAGGAAAAAGATTCATTCAGATTGTTGTTTTGAAATTTAATATCATGGATGGCATCTTGTAGAATGTTTGAGAAGGTTAGAGAATGTTGCAGAAGTTTATCCTGATGAGATCGTGGAATAAACAACATAAAACTTTCAATTCGATTTTTCCCTCTTGCTCCAGGATCCTCAATTGTAAAAGAGTGTATCAGTACTCTTCCTCGGAGTCCTGTGACATTTATCGGTATTATTGCGGTATCAGGTTCACCTGTTGGTTCACCCACCCCAATAGCCATTGTAAATAACGTGGTTGTGACTCCCTGCAGAATAATCTTAGGGATTTCCATTCCATGGACTTTATAGGAGTTTAAAACAGGGCCTTGTTCTTCGTCAAAAACAATATGGGCTAAGAAAAATTGAACAGGGACAGCATCGTGCGTTTCAAACGTTACCATGGTTTTTTGGCTCACCTAACCTATGATTGCGACTCTTTCTTCTTTACCTTATTGATTATTTCCTCCCATTCTTGCTCTTGTTTCGATTTTTTCGGTGTTTTTAACTGATCCTTCACTCCTAGAATATCTAATGCCCATTGGCGGTCTTTTTCACGCTTCTGTTTTTTTTTCTTTTGACGGTGTTCCGCCGCATCAATCCAAATCTCCAATGCAGGTTCCTGAATCCCACATGCGGTACAAACATATAATTTTTCTTCTGGGTTCCAGAATAAAGTTCCTCTCTTACAATCACGGCAGAGAATTCTTGAATCACGAACAGGAGGCTTGGACAAACTCATTCACTTCTCCATTTCCAAAATCTCATCTATTTCTTTTTGACTAATGGTTAAATAGGAAAGTGAGGGTTTCGGATGTTTTGCTGAAGGCCATTGCTCTAAAATGTGTAATATGGTGTCTACACCAGGTTCGACAATTAGTTTTAGGAGTTCAAGATCTACATAAGGATCTGATAATACTCCTAAAAAAGCAATACCACCCATGGTTCTCAAAAAAAACTTAAAATTACTACTTTCTGAAGTGAAAGAAACCCAGGGGGAGCTACCAATTTCTTTACCAATGGTATCCATGTTAGATTGAATTCCAGCTACTAATGAACAAAGAATAAGACTACTTTCCTTACCTAACGTGCCTTCTAAATTCACTTCATCGATTAGAAGTCCGTCTGTATCAACACAAAAACAGGAGTAAATACCATTAAGAGATTTCACAATATCAATTAAAACCTGTTGAATCCCTGTTTTTGATTGATTTGGTCTATCATTTGAGAAGGGCAAGGATAATCAACAATATTTTTCTGAAATCTTTTAAAAAGACCAATACCATTTTCAGAGGTTATTGTTCCTTGAATATTTAAGAATGTATTTCCTCTTCTTAGTTAATTTTAGTTTAAGCTCAAAGCCCGTGATTTACCACAAAGAAACCCCTGTCAAAAAAGAGGCGGTCTTTATAAACATGCATTAGACGAACTACTTGGAACAGTAGGCGGCTGAGGAAAGCGGCTCAGCTAGATCGTAACGCTATATGACGAGCTTAATCCCAGAATTGAGGGG
>JAEOTY010000141.1 GCA_016839625.1 Candidatus Hodarchaeota archaeon | reverse complement strand
TACAGTCTTCACTAGAGGTTGAGTGTCGGATTCTAATTGCTCTTGTTTTAGAAATGTTGGAATATATTCAAGTTCTGCTTCGGGTTTTTCTTCTGCAATAGGTTGGCTAGGAGTATCTGTACTAAATTCGGGTCTGTCTAATGAATACTTATGTCCCTCTTGAAGGAGAACTTCGGGAATTACTTCATCTTTAGTGATTTCAACTTCAAATCCCCTCCCAATTCTTATTTGAGTATTAGGAACAGAGAATCCAGTTTTCGTAATGGATTGGACTCGACGCTCAATTATCTTTTTTGCTATCAACGACAAATGGTTAGGAATTTTTACAATAATTTTTTCTGTGTTTTCATCAATAAGGAGAACCGCTTCATCACCAAGATGTTCAATTTTTTCATTGGTAACAACGAACTCATCTGATCTCCAAATACAGGTAAGAATGATATTTTTTTCACTCATAGGTAGGTGCCCTCAATCTTCATCTTCGTCTCGAAGGATTTTCAGAGCCTCTCGTAAAGATAGAGACAGCATATCATCTTCTTCTTTATCATCAGCTTCATCTTTTTGTAGAAGCATACTCGTTAGTGATGGCGTGGGTTCAGTAACATCTTCTGAGGGTTGATCAAAACCACTGGTCTTCAATGCTTCATCAAGAGCTGCGATTTTGTCTGGTGTTGGAGGTATAGAAGGAGCACCTAGTTCAGATACAGGGGTAAGACTTGGAATCGGAGTTGGCTCTGGTTCGGGTGTTGGTTCAACTTTTCGTACAGGCGCGGGAGTTGGTACTGACTCGATTTTAGGTGTCGGTACGGGCTTTGGTTCGACTTTTGGTGCTGGTGCGGGAATTGGTACTGGTTCGACTTTTGGTGCGGGAACTGGTTCTGGAGTCGGTTCGATAAGCATTTCTTCTAAAGGAGAAGCTGGTTGAACTTCCTCTCTTGCTGGAACTTCTGTTTGGAGCATTTCCTCGAGAGGAGAAATAGGCTTTTCTTCAGGAGCGATTCTTGATGAAAGACTGTTTTTAGTTTTTCCAATAAATTGTATAAACTTATTAGGATCTTGAAGTGCTAACCATTGTTTATTTGCTAATTTGGCCATATCACGAACTCCTTCCCAATATTTAGTAGGTTTTCCTTCTTGATCAGCAACAGGAATGTCAATCCCTAATGCATCACCTAAAGATGAACTTACTCTTGCATCACCTTTAGATTCAATTTGTGATAAGAAATTGGGGAGCTCGTTCATTTTCTGAGTTTCTATTAAATGGTTGTAAAGCTGCTGAATTAGCTCTAAAGTTTCAATAGCTGATTTGATGTAAGTTGGATCAATGCTCATTTCCTAATTCATCCTATAGCTGACTGAAATTACTTTTATCGATACAGGGTTGCGACTATTTCTTATTTACTATTCAAATGATATCCATTTTTTGTATTTAAAAAAGTAATTTTTTTAAATTTCTTCGCATACTTTAATCTAATGTGGATTTAAAGGTTAATTCTTCTATTTTCTAATGATCATCAATATATTCTTTGTTTTCCGAAAAATCTCGAGCATCTATTCGGTCGGGGAGATCATTCCCCCATGAACATCGAAGATCTATTTGTATATCAGTCTGAACTCCATAAATTGGCATCGTTCCAAGATTACGCATCCGAGAAATTAACGCTAATGTAATAACGTCCCCAACTTCAACATTATATTCTTCAGCGACTTCCATTGTCAAATCAAAAGCTGCTTCTAAATTTTCACCAGTGGACACAATATCTTCGACAAAAAGGATAGAGACATTCTCTTCCATGAAATCAGCGAATTTTTCTTCAAATGCCGGATCATGATATTCCGCATAGATACTCTCATCTTCGAAGTCTCGAATTTCTACCTTTGGTTTGAAATACGTCCAAACAAAATCATCAATTTTGTTTTCAATAAGATCTATCAGTTGAAATCCTCCACGAGCCACGAATACGACAATCCATCTTTTTTTCTCAAATTTTGGAAATAATAACTTCCAATCATGTTCCGCCCAATGGGATAAATCAGCAAATGGTAAGATTTGACTTCCTTCATCGGGGGGGTAGGGCCCAGAATCATAAATATAAAGCATCAATGCCTTCTCTAGTCCTGACAAAATCTCATTGTAAGCTTTTTTGGCTGAAGGATCTTTCTTGAGAATATCAGGAATTTCTTTTTCTCGTTGACTAAGGAAGAAAACCATGGTGATTCCTCCATTTGGTAATTGCAATTCGTAACTGC
>JAEOTY010000140.1 GCA_016839625.1 Candidatus Hodarchaeota archaeon | reverse complement strand
TTAACACGTTCCCTTCTTAAAAATGTTCCAATGAGCTGAATTTATTGAAGTCAGTGATTGAAGAAAGGCCAAAGAAAGTATTCAAATTCAAAATTTTTATTTTTGGGATAGCCTTGGGAGGTGTAGTCTATCTAGTTCTGATTTTAATCAGCAATTGGAGCCAACTCCTAGAATATTTAGCTCAGGTACCCATGTCAATTATCGTGATTGCCTTAGGATTAAGCCTTGCAAACTATATCTTCCGCTTTATGAAATGGATATTATTTACTAGGAGTCTAAATCTCTCTATTCCTATAGTTCATAATTTCAAAGTGTTCTTTGCAGGACTTTCTCTAGCAATTACACCAGCTAAAGCAGGTGAGACGATAAGAGCGTTTCTTCTAAGAAAAAGTAGTAATGTTGATCTCTCGAAAGGGCTCGCTTCAACTTTTTCAGAGAGATTAATTGATTTATTAGCTGTTACAATATTATCAATAGTAAGCATTATTCTTATGGGCTTTGAATCTGATTATTTACCAGGAATACTTATAATATTATTTATTATAATGCTTGGTATTGTTGCTTTTATGTTCGATTCAATTTATCAATTTTTTGCCAAAATATTTCACATCGGTCCATGGGCTTCCATTGGTAAGTATGTAGAGCAATTTAGAGAGGATGTACTCGTGACCTTTCAGTTATCAATCTTTCTAGGAGCATTAATTTTAGGGATAATAGGTTGGTCATGCGAGTGTTTAGCGTTTATGCTAATTGCTCACAGTCTTCACATTCCAATGAGTTTTCAAATGGCTACATTCATCTATACAACTTCATCGATAATTGGAGCAATATCTTTTTTACCTGGAGGGCTGGGATTAATGGAGGGAGGCCTAGAATTCTTTGTAATCGATTTATTGAAAATTGAATACACCTTATCAGTTGCATTAACATTGTTAATTCGCTTTACAACCTTATGGTTTGGAGTCGGAATTGGATTAGTCTTTCTTTTGTGGAGTACCAAAGAATTAGAGGAAAAAAACCAGAAAAATTCATTTTCGAAGGCAGATAATAATGACAACAGCTAATTCAAGCAAATTATGTGTTTTCGTGCAAGTTTATAATGAGTATGAACTATTGGAAGAAATGGTACAATCATTAATGGACCAAACACTTAGACCAGCAAAAGTAATTATCATTGATGATGGATCTCCAATTCCTGAGGTATTTAAAGAAATAAAACGTTTAGCAAATAGATATCCAGCTCTAAATATTGAATCATTACGCTTACCATTAAAGGAAGAACCAAATTTAGATACAGTAGGAAGAGGGTTAAAGAAAGCATGGATATCAATAAAGAGTAAAGATTTCAACTATATGTCAATCCTAGATGCTGATGCCAGACTGGATCCACAATATTACGAAATAATAATCCTAAAAATGAAGATGAATCCGAAAATTGCCTGTGCTTCAGGAGTTCTCATAGTTCAAACTGCCATTAAAGAATATCGTGAACAAATCAATATTGGTGCAAAGGTAGGCAGGAAAGATGCTCGAGGAACTGGTAAAGTGATTCGAACATCATTGTTGAAAACAATCGAACCAGATATCTTTCCAGATGTCACTTGGGACACCTGGATTAACACAAAGGCTAAAATTCGAAAATTCAAAACACCACAAGTAGAAGAAACATTTTTTTATACAAAACGCCCAACTACTCGAGTAGCTAAAAAGGATCTTTATCGAAATGGTCGTCTTACATATCATTTTGGATATAATCCGATTCTCCTTCTTATGAAGGTTATTCTAGCAGGAAGAGGAGGGATAAAAATCCTGAAAGGATATCGAGATGCAAGAAAAGTAAAATGGCAATTGAAAGATAAAGACGTTAGGAAATATTTTGGCTGGAGATTCTTCTTACATTTCTAATTTCTTTCGATCTATCACATTCGGTCACCTATTACCAAAACACAAGATCTATACTCACGAGGTATTAAATAGAGAGGAATATGCTGTAAGATTAAATCTCAATTTAACCTTTAATTTCGCATTGTAAAATTAATTCTTTTATTTTCTTTGCTACTCTTTCACCACTTTGGCCATCACTGGAAGAAAACCTTTGGTTAAAGTATTTCTCTCTTCTTTCTAGAAATATTTTCCAGTAATCATCAGATAAGGCGAGATCGATAGCTTTTGCCAGATTTTCAGCTTTTATTACTTTAATGTTCACTTTTTCCCGAAAATGGTCTACAAATTTGAATTCGTTATTAGGATTTAATGTAATAATCGGTAATCCCATCGCTGCAGCATCTAACAATACAGTTGAATTCACAGATATTAAAACATCGCAAATATTGTATAATTCGATTAAATCATAATCTCTTACGATCTTAACATTAGAGTATTCTTTTTTATTGAAAATTCTTTCATAATCTTCTAGTGGTTCTCTCGGGTGAACTTTCAGATAAAAATTGAGGTTTGTTCTTGCTTTTATTGCTTCAATATACATCTTTATAACTTTTTGATTCAATGTTGAACTTATTTCAGCTAAATGATCGGTGCAGATGAGAATATTGTTCTTTATTGTTCTATCTTCTGCGAATGCGTTAAATAAATCATCATACGCTGGATTGCCAACAAAATAAGTATTTCCTCTGTTTGCATTCAAAACAAACTCTTCCCCCCATAAGAACAAATATCCCCATGTCGCTTCATTACCGAATATAGGCTGTTTTTTATATTTAGGAATCCCTAATAATCTATTTACAACAAGATATTTGATTTTATGCTTAATTCCATAGTTTTTCTTTCTTTTATCAAAAACTATAGCAGGTTGTAGAATGATGAATGGTCTGTTGCGTTTTTTACACCAATGGGAAGCAATCATATCGCTTGTATTCAGATCAGAACAACTAACTACTGCATAAGGATTTATTTTGTTTAGATATGTTTCAATCATCTCTTTATATTTTTTAAACACTTTGAATTTCTTTATTTTTTCCCATTTCGTAATAGATTTACCAATGTCAAACGGAAGTTCTTCTAATTCATGAAAAATGTCAAAATAAGATAAAATTAATTCTTTATTCTGATAATAAGCCTTATTAAATGCTGTACTGACAGGATCTTTTACATCTAGAAAAATAGTGGTATATTCATTTAGTTTTGGAGCAACTGAGAAAAAGTGTGGATTTGAAAGGTAGCTATAAGCAGAAAGAAAAACTATTACATTGCGATTGGACAAACTAATTCAACTCTGTAGATGAAGGAATTTCTTAAAATTCTTTCTAATCTGAAATAAACTTGATAGATAAATTCAGAAAATCTATGAAAATTCTTGTAAATTCATGCTGTTTTTTGATAATTCTTTCTACTCTTAGGTACATTTGGACATTAGGTTGAATATAGTTGCCTGTACAATGCATTCTCATAAACTTAAATAACATATAATGTCAAAAATGGGTAGGGTTAGAATTGATAGAATTTGTTGAAGTTTTATTATAACCAAAAATCTCCTCTGAAAGCTTACAATAATCGATAGCTTTGTCAAGTGTAACTAAATCGGGTTTTTGGTCTGTTTTTTCATCTAGCATTATCCCAATTTCTTCTGCAATACCAAGTTTTACATTTGGATATGCTACCCGAAACTGAACCTCTTCCCATTTTACTGAGTTTTTAGGACAATAAAATAATTTTTCAAGTGGCATTAAGCTATAAGCATTCTCTTGAGTCATGATTTCAACGCCCCACCTTCCAGGAGCTTTCCAATCAGAATGATAGGAAAATGGGATATTTTTATCTGTAATCCCTAAACCAGAGAATACCGCTCCTGAAGGATGCCAATCAAATTGTCCTAATTGTTGAGATTCGATTTTTATTGGTAGTCCAATTAGTTCATGAGCCATTGAAATGACATGAATAGAGTTAGCTATACCCCAACGGCTTAATATTTCTGTTGAAAATTTCTCGAAGTCAATTTGATGGATCCATTCTGTAAAGCTATACCTACAAGATGTTATTCCACCATCTTCATCAGATAATTCTTTTAATTTATGGAAATTCGGGTAAACTGTTCTGTTAAACCCCACTCTAATTTTCATATGAGTAATTTCTCTGATCAGAGCTTCAATTTCCTGACAAAATAGTGAAACGGGTTTTTCAATTAAAATGTTCTTCTGACCAGCCTCTATAGCTCGTTTTGCAGCAGGTATTAACAATTCAACTGGAGTTGCGATGATTACTAAATCAAAAATCTCTAGAGATGAAAGATTTTTCTCAAAACCTCCGCTAACAGCCTTAAAATTATATTTTTTGCTGAGCTGAACAGTTCTTTGTTCACTTCTTGAAAGAATGGTAACATTTTTTACTTTCATCATAGATAGTGCCAAGGCATATTCTTTAGCCATTACCCCTGCCCCTATAATAAGAACTGATTTATCCTCAAAATTTCGATTATTTATAGTTGAAAGCCATTCATAATTAAACACTTTTACATCTCCTAACACAAAGAAGCTGGCTAAATTTTGGCGAAATGTTTGTTCGTATGCAATTATGAGATAGGACAAATTCTAATTTCGTTTTTTGTGACTTTTTTCAGATGCTCATTGAAGATGTTAAATAACTGGTAATGGGCAAATGAAGATTCCTGAACTGTTGGCAAAGAGCAAAATTTCTTCTCGAAAATATCCGTAACAATTTTAGTCGTTAAATTACTAGTGTATTCAGTTATATTGTTGATTTTCAATTCTTTTCTTGATTTAATTGAATAAAAATTATTGTTCGTTTCGTCAATGATGAAATGGTTATCATTTCCAATAATAGTAACAACCAATGGAATAGTGTCAAAGGGAAGAAAAGAAATCGTTAAGAGTGACTTGTTATTGTCTGTTGAACCAATAATTGTGCCTGCAAATTCTTTATATTCCGCTCCTCGTTTAGTCGTAAAAATTTGATTATTAAGAAAGTCGCCTTTTAAATGGATATTATATTCTCCTGAAAACCAAGAAAATAGATCAATGAAGTGGATTGCATTACTTCCTAAGCCTTCATTACCAGCAGTTACAGATAAATAAATTGAATTTTTTGCGTTGAAAATAGTTCTAAGGTTTCGATAGGATTGGTAATATCTCCGTGGTGTGTTAACCCATCCAATTGCCTTATATCTAGCCATTATGTTGATTAAATGCTCATATTCCTCTTGAGACTGACAAACCATTTTTTCAATTAGAAATCTCTTGTGACCCAGAGCTAATAATGTTTCAATTATTTTAACCCGTCCCTTTGAAGATGTAGCTATTATTACAAGATCAGATTCTTCCTCAAAACTGTCCAACGACTTGTACCAATTGATCCTCAAGTTCTTATCAATTGGGATTTCCTCAAATCGCGATTTTGCTACTGTTTGGGAGTGACTATTGGGTTCAATTATGTCTATTACAGCTACATTGCTCAATTTTGCAACAGCTTGAAGATGGCGGCTTCCAATGTTGCCACATCCAACAATGAGAATTTTCTTAGCGGAATTCATCTCCGATCACATGTACAATTTTGTAAAGTCGTTGTTTGCCAAAATAGGAATATTTCTTATCTTTAAAGATGCTTTAAGTTATTAAGTGATAAAATTATTATTGATAAATGCATTATAATCCCTTATATGACAGTCTAGATGAGAATCATTATTGTTGAATAACTTTTTTTGTGTTATAACTGTTATTTTTTCAATATTATTGATCTTATAGTATCTGCAGCTCTTTTACTACTCTGACCATCAACGAAGCCCATCGTTCGTTTAAAATATCTCTCTCTTTTTTGTAAAAACAATTTATTGTACGTTTCTGAAAGAATTTTGACAATAGCTCTGTGCATTTCTTCAGCATTTATTACTCGGACGTTTATTTCTCCTTGAAAATGATCTCTAATGTTGCGAAAAATTTCAGGTGGAGTTACTGTGATTACTGGAAGACCTATGGCTGCAGCTTCTATACCTGAGTAGGAATTAACAGATATTTGAATGTCGCATTTTCTGTACAATTTATACAAATCATAATCTTTTAGAATTTTGATATTCGGAAAGTTGTATTTATTGAAAATTTTTTCATATTTTTCGATTGGTTCTCTTGGATGTACTTTGATATAAAAAGTTAAATCAGGTCTTGACTTGATTGTTTTGATATATATCTCATTAATTTGATTAAATAGCTTTTTACCGAATATATCATCGATATTCTCTGTACAAATGACAATATTTTTTTTTGGTGGTCTAACCCTTGAAAACTCAATGAAAAGCTTGTCAAAAGCGGGATTTCCAATAAAGAAGGTATTCTTTCTGTTACAGTCTAATACAAAATGTCTACTCCATAATAATAGATAGCTCCATGGTGCTTCATTTCCATAAATTCTTTGTTTCAAAAACATAGGTACGCCTAGAAGTTTATTCGCTATATAATATAAGAATTTGCGGATTAGGTCAACCCCTGGATAAGTTTCTGCTATGACTCCCTCAATAAAAGAAGGTTGAATGACAATAAAAGGAGTAGAGTGCTTTCTACACCATGTTGCAACTATCCTATCAATTATTGCCAAATCAGAAGTTCCTATAACAGCTTTGGGGTTAATTTTGTTTAAAAGATGATTTATTTGTATTTTATTCCTTTTAAGAGTAATAATTTTTCTAATCATATAGAAAAAACGGAAATACTCCTTTTTTCTTCTTGAATTAACCGAATTCTGGTGGTCATTCATATCAAATTGGTAATAATAATCAAAATAAGTCAATACTTCTTTTTTCTGGATTAATGATCTTCGATCAAGTAAATAACTATTTGGATCTTTCAGTCCAAAGTAAATAGTTTGAAAATCA
>JAEOTY010000139.1 GCA_016839625.1 Candidatus Hodarchaeota archaeon | reverse complement strand
CAGCAACATCAATAATTTTTATTGGAATTTTTCGTACCTTATCAACACACTCAGAATTACGGGGATTACAGGTCACCCCTAATTCTTGACAAACGCATGGAGTAGTAACATATCCTACACCTTGGTTTGGATCAATTGTGGTAAATGGATAATCAGCAGTTTTAGCTGAAGTGCCGCAAAGAGCATTGAGAAAAGTTGTCTTGCCTGATGATGGCTTTCCAACGATACCTATAAGTACTGCCATTTTTTAATCCCTTTTCACACATATGGGTCTACAACCCATAATCATACTTGAAGATTTATGAAGAAGATCATGAAATGTCAATACATGAAACTTTAAATCCTTTCAATTTTTCGCAAACACACCAAGTATTTCATGATTATCTGTTATAATAGTGTTTGAAATGGAACTAATCAAATTTCCCTCGGAACTGGCGGTTTTTGCTGATCGAATCAATGATCATTGGATTGCAAAACTACAAGATCGTTTTTCGAAGATTCAAGAAGAAAAATCTGCTCTGACGTTAAATGACTGGTATTCACATGTTCAAAGCGTTCTTACTCAGGAAGAACAACCTCCTTCCGAGCTATGGGCGTTATTTTCAAAATTGGCCTGGATACAGGCTGATGTAGACTTTTTTACAGAGAAATCTGAATTTTTAATCCACGAAGCAAAAAAACACGCTAATCCATTGCTTCTATGCTATATTGGAGCAGGGATCACAGAGTTCATTGATTCAGAAAAGGGAATTGTAATTGTGGGGGAGGCATTTTCTCTAATAGAATCTCAAGAGGATTGGCCTGCCCTACTTGATATTGGAATGCCATACATTCTTTTGCTGAGCAATTCTAACAACATAGTTACATTTGAAAAAGCATATCTTACAATTAAGCGGGTTTTTAGGGAGATTTTAAATTCGGATCCCGAATACCAGCACCTATTCATTCCTGTGCAAGCGTTCGCATTTGTGAAGGAGATAGAGGAGACACAAATAGATCTCCTTGATTCATTAAAAATAACTCAAGAATCTCAACATGCCTTGAATACAGGGTTAATTTACACCTTAATGTCTCATAAGGAAAAAGACAATTCGTTTGAGGATTGTTTAGAAAACGCAATTCAACAATTTCGATCGATCAATGCTAATAATCGTTTGATAATAGCCTACACCAATCTTACACATTATTATGCCTCCAAAGCCAGGTATAAAGAATCATCTGAATATTTATCAAAAGCATTCTCATTAGCAGCTTCACTGAACAAAGATGCCGAGAGTGGATTGTTCATATATCCGTTAATCCAAAAAGGTGGGCTTTCTGTTGAACGAGGTCAATTAAAAGAAGCAAAAGAAACTTATCAATTCGTCCTTGAGAAAACTAAAAACTTTTGCTGCCCTAATTATCAAATAAAAGTAGAATTTAGTCTAGCATATGTTTACTTCCTAGAATCACAAGATGATCTTGCGTTGTCTCATGCTCAGAAAGCTCTTTCAATCATTGAAGAGTCAGAAATGGAAGATTCAAAGCATAAATATGCTATTCAGTTGAAATATGCTGAACTACTGACAGATCTAAATAGATTAGATGAAGTACCAGAAATTCTCGAGTCAATTGATTCTACTGATCTCAAAAATTGTTCTAGAGTATATTTTGATTATATCAGTGGTAAATTCGAGTTGAATCGTTTTAACCTTGGTATAGCCAAGAAACACTTGAAGAGAGCAATGGAAAATGTTGAAAAATGCGATGATTTTCGTCCAACGCTTTTAATTACAATAGCCGAGGGATATTTGCATGAGTATAGGATTTCTGAGGATCCGAAGATACTTCAAGAAGCACAAAAAATGGTTAATGAATATTTGGAGAAGGTTGTTGATGTTCCAAATCGAGCCAAAGGACAGTGTCTTTTAGCTATTCTACTGTCCGCACAAGGTCGTGACGAAGAAGCTGAAGAGCTCCTTGAGACTCTCACGGGAGACTCATCAAAATCAATCCCACGATTCCAGAGTTTAGCGGAAAAATTGTTGGAAAACATTCGAGATACTCGCGCTGGTAGTGCAAATATTTCTCCCATAACAAACATCCGAGATGTTCTTCGCTACCTTCGGGACGCTAAGACAATGATTGAATCTCAACCCCGTTAGCCATATTCCACTCCTCTCTTTGAATTTAATTACAAATATGAAACTCAGTGGCAATAGTGCTTTAAATAGTAGTCACTTGGTTCTTCTGCTAAGATTTTTTTCCAGCTTTGAAATGTACCTCCTTTAACTGCAATATTAATCATTTTAGACGTTAATTCACTTCCTCCTGTTGAGAGAATAGCTTGTATTGCTGCCCAGCGGACTGGAAATGACTTATATCGCACTTTTTTTCTAAGGTTTTTCTTCAGAAAATTAAATCCCAATTGAATGTTTCGATAGTCAACACATTTATTATCTAGTTTCGTACCAAGTTTTGGGATAAGAGGAGTGATAGAGATACTGAATTGAACAGAAGGTGAGAGTTCAGTTAAGCTGTTAATGAGACTAACTATCTCACGTGCTTCTGAGACAGGGTCATTACTTAATCCGAGAATAAAATAAAACTTAATTTCACTTAATTTATTTTGCTCTGCTCTTTGAACGAAGGAGGAAATTTGTGAGTTATTAAATTTCTTCCCAATTTTAAAGCGAATCTCATCCGAGGCACTTTCAGGAGCGATACTAAGACTTTTTTGTCCAGCGAGTTTAATTACATCAAGTACATCTCTTCCTGAATCGACTCTTATGCTAGGAAGGGTAAATTTCAATTTCTTATTGATAAAATACTGTAATAATTCCTTGATCTGAGAATAGTCAGCTACACTAGAGCCAATGAGGGAAAAAAAGTTGGTACTAGTTTCAATGTTTCCCTTGTCTATGAGGGTTTTCAATGTTTCGAGAGATCTCTCTCTCAGTGGGCGAAATATCTTCCCAATTAAACAAAAGTGACAACCGTGTGCACAACCTCTTGAAACTTGAAGAAAATAACCGTCTAGTGTTCCTTTTTTCTTTATCCAGCCACTGATTGGCCGAACTTGGGCAGAAGGATAGTTAACCTCATCTAGATTCGATGTTATTATAGGTTTTATCTGTGTGGGAGAATCTTGTGATGAATAAAAACCAGGAACAGTTAGGATCGATTCCATTAAACCATGGTATTTACTTGAAATAATTGCCTCTAAAAATGTATTGGAAACTGATTCAAACTCTCCTGGGAAAAAAATATCGACAATATCATGCAAAGGTTGAGGATTAGCAGTGATCGCAGGGCCTCCAGCAATCAAGATTGGGTGATCTGAAGTACGGTGGTTCCTTTTTGCAGGTAAGTTTGAACGTAGTAACATTCTAATAGCATTAACATAGTCAAGTTCAAATTGAAAGGTAAAAGCCAAAAGATCAAACTGTGCTAGTGTTTTCCCTGTTTCAATTGATCTTGGAGGTCCAGGTAGATCCGCAGAAAAAAATATTCGCTCTGTAAAAATATTTTGATGCTGATTCAGAAGATGGTACAAAAGTTTAACTGACAATCCTGACATTCCTATGGCATATGAATTAGGATAGACTAATCCAATGCGCCATTGAGTATCATGAGAAGATTTATTTATTGCATTTATCTCTTTTAACCGAGATTTTCTCATACTCGTCCGTACCATGATTTAATTAAACGATTTTTTGATTAAGCCTTGTTTAGGATCTTGATATATCAAAGTATCTGGAGAAACATCTTGATTTACTAATGTATGAGCTCCCACACGTGAATTCTCGCCAATAGTAATCCCAGGCATTAAAGAAACATTGATACCAGTCTTCACATTGTTCCCCATAAAAACCCCCAGTTTTCTTCTTCCTGAGGAAATCCGTTCTCCCTGAATATTCATCTTAATTTCATTTTTCTCTAGTTTTAAATTTGCTACCTTGGTTCCTGCACCAAAATTACACTTTTCTCCGACAATAGAATCACCTACATACGAAAGATGACCAATAATTGTACCATTAAGAATTATACTGTTTTTAATTTCAACAGCATTTCCAACTCGGACATTCTTGCCTAAGTAAGTACCTGGTCGAATAAAACAATTTGGACCTAAAACTACATTCTCATCAATAATAACAGGCCCTTGAATGAATGTACCTGGCCTTAGGATTGCATTCTCTGCTATTTTCACATCTCCCTCAATTGTTACACCAAGAGGAGGAGTTCGTTCTGTAGGAAATTCTATAAATTGCAATGCAAGCTCATTGGCCTCTAATACATTCCAAGGATATCCAATGTCAATCCATTGATCTTTAATATAGTATACAGACATACGAGTCTCTTTCTGTATTAACATGTTTATACCATCGGTGAGTTCAATTTCTCCTCTATCAGATTTTCTGATATTAGATAAGCTATCAAAGATCGTTGATGGTAAAACCATTATTCCAGCATTTATCTGGTTACTAGGGGGATTTGGGTCTTTTTCACGGATTTGAACTAAGAAATCATTCTTAATTTCAAGACATCCGTACTTTTCAGGGTTTCTCACAGGCTTTGATGCAATGACTCCTTCCGAATGCTCGCAAGTTTGCCCCAATCTCAATATATCTTTAATAACATTGGGGGTGGTAAGAATATCTCCGTACATCATTAGAAAATGACTAGAATTAATATCCTGTTCACATATCTTGACTGCATGTCCAGTTCCGAGCTGTTCTTGTTGAATAACCCATTTTACATCAAAAGAATAATCATATTTGTCTATAGTATTTTTAATTTGCTCTAATTCATAACCAATGACAACAATCACGCGATTAACTTTTTTCTCAAGCACATCTAGGATATGACAAATCAAAGGTTTTCCTGCGACAGGAATTAGTGGTTTTGGAAGAGTTTTAGTAAGTGGGTAAAGACGAGTTCCTTTTCCAGCAGTGAGAATTAATGCTTCCATAAGATTGAACCTCTTAGCTGAATCATAGTTGAGTTTCTAATGATTTTAATTTATTAAATGAAATATAAAACGGGTTATTAGACTTCTTGTTTTAGCATTAAAACAGAAATCAAATATAAATCAATCTATAATCATCTAAAATTATCTTAAGACCAGTTCTTAATAAGAACTTAATCTTAAATCCATTTGTTTACACATATAAGTATCGTTAAAACACATATAACTTAGTATTATGAGTAAAAACTGTAGTTCTGATCCTTTGAATTGAGTTTACAAACTAAAAATCAATACGTGATTGGAAGCAATTCAAATTGAAGAATGAAACACATGATTACGAAGCTTTAGGTTTTAAAGCTGGAATAGAGATTCATGCACAATTATCCTCAGAGAAGAAACTGTTCTGTCATTGCCCCGCAGTCTTAACTCAAGATGAACCCCAATCTATTGTACAACGAAAGTTTCGGCCTGTATTAGGAGAAATGGGAGTTTATGATCCTGCTTTGCTAGTAGAGTTTAAAAAAGGGCATACGATTTTCTATGAAGTTTTTGAGAGTATTTGTACATATGAATTAGATGAAACTCCACCTTTTCAAATCAATGATGAAGCACTTTACAGCTGTATTAAATTAGCAAAGATGATGAATTGTACTATTGTCGAAGAGACAAGTGTTTGCAGAAAGAACTATCTAGATGGATCCGTTCCCTGTGGTTTTCAAAGAACAGCTCTTGTTGGGTATAATGGACATATAAACATAAAAATTGCTCCGTCAGTGATTGATGAAATACAATTACCCATTACTTGGATTTACATTGAGGAAGACGCTGCTCGAAAGGATAATGAACGAACAAAGGGAAATCAAATCTATTTTAAGTTAGATCGTCTAGGAATACCCCTAATAGAGATTGTTACACATCACAACTTAAGTTCTCCTACTGAAGTAGTCTCTGCGGCGCGGACATTGGGAATGTTAATCAAATCATCTGGTATCGCTCGTAAAGGATTGGGAACACTTCGACAGGATTTAAACGTGAGTATCAAGGAGGGTAATCGTGTAGAGCTAAAAGGGATTCAATTATTGCAATTAATCCCTCGAGCTATTAATATTGAAATCCAGCGGCAAAAAGGATTAGTAGCAATCAAAAAGGAACTTCAAAAACGTGGAATTCATCCGAAAGACATTCCTCTCAGGATTTTAGACGTTTCGGATCATTTTTCCAATTCTTCCTCAAAATTGATTCAATCTGCTTTTAAAAGTAAAGATATGGTCTTTTTATTTCCTGTTGTGGGATTTAAAGGGTTGTTAGGTCGAGAATTACAGCCAAATAAACACTTTGGTACAGAACTGTCTGATCGTGTGAAATCCTTTACTAGTCTAAAAGGAATAATTCATAGTGACGAAGATTTAAAGGAATATAATTTCTCTGATACTGAAATTCTAACACTATCAAGCTCTCTGGAAAAGGATTGTGCTTTCGTTATAGCAATTGGAAAAGACGTGGAAGCAAGAAGGGCACTTTCCTTTGTACATGAAAGAATTCTTTCCACTTTTGATGGAGTTCCACAGGAAACTCGACATGTAAATACTGAGGGAATTTCTACTTTTACACGAGATTTACATGGAAGGAGTAGACTTTATCCAGATACAGATCTCCCTCCAATAACAATTGACCCAGGGCGTGTGAAAATTATTGAAAAAACTCTCCCTGTACCATTTTGGAAGAGAATCCAACGTTTAAATAAAAAATATTCTATTTCTACCGACATAGCAGAGGGTCTGGTCTATGAAGATAATGCGGATATCTTTGAAGAACTAATACTAAAAGGTGCTCCCAGCAAGTTAGTTGTGACAACTATGACTCAAACTTTGACTGCAATATCTAGAGGGGGAGTTAATATTGATAATATAACAAACAATCATTTAATAAAAATTTTTGAGGCACTGGCAGCGAATAAATTTTCCAAAGAAGCAATTCCAGAAATCTTAACATATCTAGGGGAACATCCTACAAAATCCTTTGACAAAATCGTGAGTGAATTTGGTGGTGGAATGTCTGAGGAAGAGTTGGATCAAGTAATCACCGATATACTAATCACATCTCGAAACCTCGTTAAGGAACGTGGGATGAACGCTTTTTCTCCTTTAATGGGATTAGTGATGAAAAAAGCACGTGGGAAAATTGATGGTAAGATTGTGAGTGATTTATTGCAGAAACGCTTGAAAGAAAAGGTTTTACGGTAAGAAAAGGAGATAGTTAAAATGTCAAAAGATCAATACGCTGGATATAGAGGTTCTGCGTTAATATGGTTGAAGAATCAAGGCTTAGAGGTTTGGGATGAAATTGAGGTTACAAAAGATAGTTCTTCGTTAAAAGGAGTGATCCTACCTAGGAATGAACTAGCTAATCCGAATTTTATAAGTCTAAAATTATCTACAGGTTATAATATTGGATTTAGTATCGAGGAAACTCTAGCTACCAAAAAAATCAGCCACGTCAGAGGGGAGTACCGAATTCCAAGAATTAGTATTGACCTAAAACCCAACTTACCATTTATTCCTATTTTAGGTTGTGGAGGTACGATTGCTTCGCGTTTAGATTATCAAACAGGAGGTACTATTCCTGCTTTGACTCCAGATGAGCTATTCTCTTCATTTCCAGAAATAGCAGAATTGGCTCGGATTGAAACACATTTATTGTTTGATATTTTTTCAGAGAATATTGATTTTGAGCATTATGTGACGATTTTAACCAAAATTGAGACCATAATCAACGAACAAGAACCTGATGGGATTGTTTTAACACATGGAACAGATACCATGGCTTTTACAGCAGCAGCTCTCTCCTTTGCAATCACAAATCCACCTCTCCCTATTGTTATAACTGGTTCCCAACGGTCTTCTGATCGCCCTTCATCGGATTCATTCTTTAATTTGTATAATTCTGTACTATACGCGTCTTCTTCTCAAGCTAAAAACAGAATTGTGGTTATAATGCATGGAGAATCGTCAGAAACTTCATGTGTTATTCATAAAGGAACCAGAGTCCGGAAGATGCATAGTAGTCGTAGAGATACTTTCAGAACCATTGGTGAGAAGCCATTAGGCCGTATTATCGGTGGGAAGATTTTTTACACTGATGATGAAGAAAATTTCCCCAAAAAGCTTGAGGAGAAAAAAAAGAGATTCACAGTTTCAAAAAAATTCGACAAAAGAGTGGGTCTGATTTATCATTATCCAGGTATCCAACCAGGAGTGATAGAACATTATGTTAATACTGGTTACAAAGGAATCGTACTGGCTGGTACTGGGCTGGGTCACGTTTCATCTAATCTAATCCCAATCATAGAAGAAGCAGTCGATAGAGGAATGATTATCATAATGACCACTCAATGTTTGCATGGTTTTACAGGGATGATGGTTTATGAAAACGGGAGACAACTTCAGAGGGTTGGTATTATCCCCGTATCAAACATTCTACCTGAAACTGCTTATATAAAACTCGCTTATCTCCTTGGAAACTATCAAAAATCTGAAGAAATTAAAGAATTGATGAAACAAAATTTAAAGGGAGAAATAATTTCACGTGAGCAATTTCATGAGTTTCCATAAACAGCTCTGTTGATATTTCAAGTGACATTAATTTGAGGAATTAGGAAAAGTTTTTTATTCAGAAATAGAACAGGTATAATTGCAATCTTACGGTGTTTTAGACATCACAAGTCTCTATCATCAGACTTGTCATAATATACCGTTCTTTCCCCTGTCCAAATCCTTTTGGTGAAAACGAAAGGAGAGATACTAAAAGTTGAACAACACCGAGTTTCGCACCTCTACTTCTGTTGCCTCCGAGATAAATCGGTTGGTACGCGATATAGATCATATTCGTGCCATTACTTCGGATTTTTACGAGGAACTCCTGGCACATGTTTCCTACTTGAAGACCTCTCTTAATGGTTCTGAAAGTACGGACGAAATTAAACGTCGATTAAAAAGAATTGGCGTTCTTCTGGATGAACTAAAAGAACAATATTGGGATTTAACAGATTTATTAACAGAATTGAATGGGATCGAAATCCTGAAAAGCAACCTACCTGAACAAGGGACTAAATTGTCTCGTGAACTCGTTGATATCCTTAAACAAATGGAGCCAACAGTGAAAAACGCCCATAAGTCACTTCGTTCCAATGTGCCTGGTCCAGTTGATAATGATCTTTATTCAGTTATTGGTAATAAGAAATTTCCCGAGCTAAATGAGGTGTTGATAAAGTTAATAATCGAGATAGAACAAAGATCAAGTCAACTAAAAGATTTACGACAAAAAAGAATTCTATAAAGTATTTTTGGCGTTTTAGACAAAAATACACTTTTTCTTTTTTCTAATCATAGAAGTGAATTAACTTTCTTATTCTATCACTGGTTCACCACAAGCAGGACATGAGAATGCACCTGGTGGAATATTGGCGCCACATCGATTGCATGTCCATACTTCTTTCGTTTTTGAGGCAACCCATGCTTTTCTTGTTGGTTTTGGTTTTTCCTTTATTGGTTTTGCTTTTATAGACGTACCAAATATGTATGCTGCTGCGCAAGTTATTATGATGCAGGCTACAGCTCCCATACTAAACTCAAGAAGAGCGGTTGAATCTTCTAATGCTGTTAAATTCGCAGTTACCAAAAATACTACACCTGACAAAGAACCAAAAAATCCTGCTACTGCCCCCCAAAAGCCATTCTTTGCTCGAACCCCTCCAATTGTACCTGCAATTATCCATGCGACAAAAACAGCCCAAAAAGATGTTAAAGCATTAAATGATAAGAACATTCCATTAAACATTTGTGTATAGACTTGAGAAAGATCAAGAGAAGAAAGTGTTAGGGATGATGTCCCACCAAGAACAGTTGTACCTATTCCAAAGACAGTGACCGCGTTTAATATGGGATTTGGTGTTTTTGCTTTTTCTTTTCTTTGTGTTGTCATAATGATTCATCCTTTGTATCTTAAGAATTAAATTCTGTTGTTTAACTAGTTTTTAGAGGATTAAATAGTTATCTCATTCTCATTTTCAGTTTGTTTTTCACAATTCTTTCAATTATAGTATAGAAAATTACTTAGGACTTCTCTTACGATCATTAATAAATATAACTAGAATGGCTTGATATTTGATTATTTACGTTCTACCTGAAGAATGTCAATACAACAGAGAAAGGAGTGGTTCATAAGACATGAAAACCATGTCTAGTTTAGATATTTATGCTATTTCGAAGGAATTACAGGGATTAGTGGGCTATCGAGTAGAGAATATCTATCGTGAGTCAACAGGTAGATTCTTTCTTTTCAAGTTGAAAGGAAAAGGTCAATATCGAAATCCATTCCTCTTGATAGAACCAGGTATAAGGCTACATTTGACTGAAGTTAAACATTCTGTACCTGAACGGCCAACTGAGAAAATTATGGTTCTACGAAACCATCTGAAAGGAGCTGAAGTGATCGGGATCCGTCAAATAGATTTCGATCGATTAATAGAAATTACTTTAATCGGAAAACAACAATATAAAGTGTATATTGAGATTTTTGGGAATCGTCCAAATTTCGTGGTTGTAGGGAGTCAAAATCAAGTAATTTCAGCACTATGGTTTAAGAAAATGCGTCACCGGGATTTGTTACCAGGAAAAGAATTTGAACTTCCACCTAGTAGAGGAAAATCAATCCTAGATATGACATATGAGGAAATTAGTGAAATAATTACGAATAGTGAGGTTGAGAATGAGGAAATTGTAAGAACATTAGCTCAAAAAGCTGGAGGAGGAGGTAGGTTGATAGAGGAGGTATTATTTCGTGCAAATATTAATAAAAACTCAAAAAATAAAGAGATTCTCGATAAAGAAATTCAACAAATATTACAGGCCACAAAAGAAATTTATAAAGACCTAGAAAAATTAAGACCTTCAGTTATCGTAGATTTAGATGATAAACCTCATTCCTTTCAGCCCATTGACTTGAAATCAACCACTAAGAAAGTCCAATACTTTGATAGCTATTCTCAAGCGCTAGACTTTTTTTATATGAATACTGTTCCTAAAACAACAATTGGACAAAAACAACTTGAAAAAAAGAAAGAAAAGCTTCTCAAGGTATTAGAGGCTCAAGAATTAACTGTTGAGAAATTTATAAAGAAAAAAAAGCAATATAAGGAGTTGGGAGATAAAGTTTATCTTCAATTAGATACAATCGACGAATTATTATCTACAATTGTACAAGCTCGCAAGAAAAATATTAATTGGCTTGAAATTCAACGTAAACTAGCTCAGGCTAAGGAGCAAGGACTACTTTCATTAAAAATTCTAGAGGAAATTAATCCCGAACAGGGAACAATACGTCTTAATCTTAATTCAGAAATGATCAAGGTAGATTTCAGAAAATCTGCTACTGAAATCGCAAATGAATACTATGAGCGTGCAAAAAAGGCTGCCCGGAAAATCAAACCGGCCAATGCGGCAATTCTTGAAACCAAAAGAAAATTAAGAGATTTATCTGAGACCATTTCGGAAGAAGATTCAGTAGAACGTTTTATATTGAAACGTAGAAAAAGAAAATGGTTCGAAAAATATCATTGGACACAAACTGAAAAAGGATTTTTGATCATTGGTGGAAAAGACATATCTGGGAACGAAGAAATTGTTAAACGTCGAATGAAGAAAAATGACCTGTTTTTTCACGCGGAATTACATGGAGCTCCATATACTGTTCTAGTTCTAAATAGTAGTGAAAATGAAGCTACAAATCACGATATTAATACAGCTGCGCTATTAGCAGCTGCTTTTTCAAGTGGTTGGAAAGCTGGCTATGGAGCTATTGATGTTTATTATGTACCTGCGGAAAACGTAAGTTTTACTGCACCAAGCGGTGAATATATTCCCAAAGGCGGGATTATGGTTCATGGCAATCGAACTTACATCAAAGGAGTAGAAATGGCCTTAGCAATCGGTGTTCAAGTCAATGAATTCAATGCAACAGTTATTTACGGCTCCGAGAAAGATGTTCGTTTACATAGTTCGATTACAGTGATTATTAAGCCAGGCTCTATACCAAAAGGTAAGATAGCTAAACAATTACATCAGATTTTTAATAAAAAAACAATTTCACCAGAAGAAAAAGCAAAAATAAGGGGAATCGACTTAAATGAATTTGTCCAAGCGATTCCACATAATTCAGTGATTTCTAGGGTAGAATATGGAATGTTGGAGGAAATAGATGATTCAAATCACATAATATCATCATCAGATGATTGATCTTCTTCTTGTTGCGATCCCATACAAGCTGGGCATAATGTATAGCCATTTGTCGTTTTAAGACTATCTGAATAGTTGCCACAATCGTCACAAAAACCTTCAAAATCAATAGATGCCCGATTGCTGTCATTAGGAACCCTTTTAGATATAGTTTCAATGAGAAGGCGTTCTCTGTGAATTCGAAGTAATCCAGGGGCAAATTTGAGAATATCATTAGTTGAAACAATACCTAGAGGCTTTGAGAGATCATCCTTTTCAACTACTAAAATTCGCTCAATATTCTCCTGAACCATTATTAGCATCGTACTTTCTAAGGTCTCGTCCTCCGATATATAAGAGACAGGCTTACTCATGACATCATCAACCAAAACAATGCCAGGATCTAACGCACGACCAACAACACGATTAATGATGTCACCCCTTGTGATTATTCCTTCAATTTTATTGTTTTCAATAATAACAGAACCGACTCGATTCTCTAACATTAATTTTGCGGCTTCTGCTACAGGTTGGTTACTTGGCATTGATATAATCCTTTTCTTTGATGGTGACTCGTTCCCTTTTTTCTGGATTTTAAGTAGATTCCCTATTAGAACCTCTCCTTCATCATCAAACAACCCTAAAATCACCTGAGATAGTATTTTTTTCTTTTTCTTTCTTTTTTCCTAGCCGAAAGTTTGTAATCTAAGTTCTTTAGTATTAACGACTTCAAAAACTTTTTCATTAATACTAACAGATTTTTCCCCTAGAGCAGATTCATAGGATATTATACTCTAACCAATGAAGAAGACGAGTTATACTGGAAAGAAAACAAATATTCAAATCAGAGTGGTTGGACGAGGACCCTTATCAAATAAAAGATGCTTATTTAATTCAATCAATTCAATCCAAGATTGGCAATACTCCGAAATGTCTGAATTATATTTATCCTTTAATTGATTGATTATTTCTAGGTATCTTAATACCCATCCTTCTGATAATGTTAATCCAAAATTCTGGCGAAAACACACTGGACATTTGTTGAGAGGGACTCGTCTAAAGGTAGTATTGCATGTATTGCACCGTACGGGCTGGAGAAAAAAACGAGTTAAAGAGGTAGTAATTTTTGGTAAGAAATCATTTTCAAGGATGTTATCAACAAACTCCCCTTCTTTAACGGCCCGAATACGACTGAGTACTCGTAATTCCATCTCAATTTTTGAGACTATTTTACTTTCACGAAAAAGATTCTCGAAATTATAACGAGAAATATTATCAATTGTGTGAAGTAAAGGTAACGAAGGCGTAAGATATGACATTTTGTAGGATAGTAGTTCCTCTTTCAAGGGGTTTTTATTTAAGTCTAAAATGCGATAAAAAGGTAATCTCACTTTCACAGAATCATAATTGGCATAAACTGAGATTTCTTCCCATTTATCAGAAACATTGATGATAGAAGGTACATCCATCGTTCCTCCACGTGATGTGGGAATAAATTCAAATGAAAAATTAAGCAGGACATCCAAGAGAAGCGTTATTGAGTCAATATCTCCATTACAATTACGAGTTTTTAAAGAATGCCAGAGAGGATGAGCATAAGCAACATTGTTATTTGAAAACCCAATTAATCTTCCTAAAACAGCAACCATCGAAAATGGTGAGAGACCAATAATTAGAGATCCAACAAGATCTTTGTACGAATTGATTCTATAATATGGAGAGAGTTCATATAAAAATGTTAATTCATCATCAATAAATTTAGATAAATTAACAAGGAATTCTCCCGCCGTTTTACTGAGTATTACATCATACGGGTAGATTTCAATCATTTGGTCATCTTGAATCAAATCATTTCCAAAAATATCATGTGTATAACCTAATCGTAAAAGATCCTTTATTGAAACATTAATTTCCTTGGGAGTAAAGTGCGTGAGAGGAGCGTTGGTTTGATCAAAACGGGTAGTGCCATCTTTATAAACAAAAATCTCATTTTTGGCACGTAAAATACCTTTAGCGATATGTTCTGGAATGCGATTTCTGCTATTAAGATGTACAACTCCTTTAATTTTTTTCAGATCCATGTACCCAGTCTTTTTGAAACCAGATTCTATCAAGCCAGCAATATCGATAGGTTTTATTCTAGCTGGAAATGTATATTGTCCACACTCCGAACATTCTCGTGTCTCAGAAATATGTCCTTCTTTACACACATATTGTTGTATAGTTTCCTGTAGACATATTGGACAGTAAGAAACGAATGTTGGTTTCTCACAGGAAGGACAGAACCTCTCTGAAAGTTGAATTTCTGCCTTAGCTATCTCTTTTGCTTTTAAAAGATCTCTTTGAGCCCCGCCATGAGAACCAACAGGAAAAAGAATATGTGCTGGTGGGTTTACATGTCGAGATTCAGCTTTTTCTACTCGAATGATCTTTAAACCAATTCTTCGATGACATAACGATTTGATGGGGATTTTTGTAAGCTCATGGATTAATTCTTCGATTTCAACCGATGTTGATGATTTCGACAGAATCTTTGAAATTTCCTTTTCTTTTCCTTTTAATGGATGTATAAAAAGTTGAAATCTTTCAGTTTGAATAGTATCATTAAAAACAATAAAGGGGACACCTAATTGTCTAAGGATCGACTTTAGATCATCATCGTTGGGAAGTAAATCATCATTAGATCTTTCAAGGTTGTGAATTAATTTTATTAAATCACTTATTGCAATTTCATTCCAATTGAAAGAGTAATAAGGATGGATAGGTACATTAGTAATATTACAGAAAGCAAGAGCCACGTTAGGCAGAGGATGATAATGTGTTGGTTCTTTCAGTAAATTATTGAGCTCAATAGGGGAAATATCCAGTTTTAGTGCTAGAGTTTCGAGAGTACCCATTCTTGTGGAAATGACTTGATTAATTTCTTGACTCCACCACTCTTCTGTCCACGAGGATAATTCCATCGTCTCTGTTGGAGGAATATCGTCGGGAGAGAGCAAAATATCTCCCATTTCCCAGATTCTAACAACTTGGGTTTCAATTTCTTTTATTCTTTCTAATGATTCAATTCTTTCACAAGAGCTGTCCTTTAATTCAACTAAAGGACCAAGTAAGGTGGAAACTGGAAAGACAGTAAGTGGCCTGTCCATGAAGTCGATTTTAATACTTGAACCTGGAGAAAGCATTTTTACAAGAAACATTGTTGCAGGGTGGAGTCCTGCAGCACCTTGGCCAGTATTACGTGAAAATCCATACCTTAATCTGAAGCCTCCTGGTTTTCTTGACCTTGAAAGCAAGGGTTGAGTTCCACGTACATCCCGTCGCCCAAATTCGTGTTTTTCTCTTCGCGTTAATTCAATGGGAGTTTTCAACCATTCCCATTCAGGAATTCCAGATGCTAAACGACGTTTAGCAATCGTGTGTATACTATCGATCATTCTTTCTAAAGCGACACACATGCCCATCCGAAGCTGGTTAGTCACATTAGGTAAATTCCTGAATTTTTTCACTTCTATTCGTTCACTTGCTTCTCCAGAAATCTCAACTCCAATATTTTGTACAAGAAATTTGATTAAATCCTGTTGCAAATATTGAAGACGATCAGTCATAGCAAAATAAATTTCTAATTCTTCTATATATCTACCAATCATCTCTGAGGAAGAATTGAAGCGATTAAGATGCAAGATGCGTCGAATATAATCTCCAATTAGGACTACTAAGCCAATAATATCTCCAGTAGCATATCTTATTGTATTAGAAAAGTAAATTGTTAAATGATTGGATTTTGACCCAATGGAAATCTTCGGAATGCTTTCCTGTGGAACCGAGATTAATCCCTGACTTATAATCACTAAAGTGCTATGTAATGCTAATAATATCAGATCTTCACGAGGCTTCTTGATAAATCGGCCATTAACAATCTGTTTTGCAATATCAGCTGCAAGAAAGAGAAGATTTTCGTGTTGGGATAGATTTTGTGGTAGATATTCCTCTAATCTAGGTATATTTAGAATAGCTGCAATCTTTGCTTTTGAGGTAAATACAAGTTTAGTCTCTATCGTAGTTTGAGGATCCAATTTACAGGATCGAGCTTGTGCGGCGAGATGAGTTTGAGTTTCTAGATTTTTCTTAACGCTTTCTATGTAGTTTTCAAACTCTTTCTCTATCATTTCCTCTCACGAAAAAATACAAACCCTATTCATTAAAGTAACATTGAGGATTCCTAGGTTGCTCAGATTTGAGAACCCTTCAAAATTATAAATGCCAGTATGATCTGAATCAGGGGAAGGAATCAAGTAATTGCTACCGTTTAATATATAGATTGATGAAGCTTTAGAATAGTCAAAATGATTTCCCCTAGCCTCCTGAATGATGACACGATTACTTTGAACTTCAGCTTGACAAACAAAAGAAATGGAAAATGATTCGTCGATAGTAATAGAGGAAGATACGGAGCTCATCTTTAGTTTAAATTCCGCATAAATATAACTTGAATAAATAGTACCATCTGAAATGTTTTCATAGGGAGATTGATTTGCTGTAATATTAAAACTATTTCTTAGTAATTGGAATTCAGATTTTACACCCCTCGTTTTGTCAACAGCTTCCATCTGAGTTAAAAACACTTCTAATTGAATGATAGCAGAATTAGGAGTCATATTAGTACCATTCTTAGTGTAATCAGCTAGAATAAACTCCATGAAATGCTGAAGTTCACGTTTTGAATCTAAGTACGGCTCTCTTAATGTTTCACGGTCGAATTCAATTCGTTCTGCTCCAAGATTCATCAAAGTGGCAGTCATCGTAACAATATAGACAGCAATTAGCATTGTTGCCAAGATAAACATTTGACCTCTTCGATTTTTTGTCCGTATGAGTCCTTGGAGTTTCATCTAGATTTTCTCCCATAGATATAACTGTACAAGATATTGTGTGGAAAATCTGCCGAAATCAGATGATGTAAAAGACCCTAAGTGGTAGTTTGCCACTGTCCCCTCTCCTCCTTGTTGTAGCGCTCCAATATCTGTTGGAGAACCAATAAGTAAATTATATTCGGGATTGATTGATCCATTTAATATCTCATGAGCAATTAATGCATAACCAATGCTTTCGGGAATTATTGTTGAAATGTAGTCATTTAGCAAATTCTGGTAAGCAGTAAAATTTGTTTCATATCTGCTGTCGCCAAAAAGATAAATCACAGGTCGTAAAAGGCCTACCTCATCAGCATTTGTGAGAATATCTGTTGCTGATAAATCTAAGCTTGTAAGATCAGAGTAAGGTTCTAATGCCTGGTTTGTAGCATTAATCAAGAGAAGAGCGAGAACTAGAATTAAAGACACGGAAACAAGTGTTTCAGCGATTTGTAGCTGTCCTCTATGAACACTCTTTCGGTGTAATCGCATATTTCTATTCGCTCCATAAGATAATCTGACATCTCATCATGGTGTTGCGAACGATAATTGGATAAATTTTTGACATATTTGATTTTACTCTTCTACTTGGATTCAACTCTCCCAATACTTGATAGAAATTCCCACTGGCTTGATAACGATCCAAAATAGCTGGGTATGATCCAATTCCTACTTGATATTCATTATTGGTTCTTGAGATACTGAAGAATACAACTAGTCCTTTATTAGGAATAACAATTGTTGTATTCCCATTGGATGCTGTAGTCAAATCAATTGTTTGATTAGAATAACCAGATGTAGTGTTTTGATAAATAACAGAGATAAAATGGCTATCAGGGGTCGATGCTAAAATATCTGTTAATAATAAAGCTGAAGAGTTAATTCCACCTCCCCAAATAGTAGTACTTGAAGATGGACCAATAAAAACTCCTTCAGAAGCTGGATCAGGGTGTCCCCAATTCATCCCCCAGAGAGAACCTTTCTCAACAATTATAAACACAAATTGTTCTCCATCTGGGTCATTTAAATTGGGATTTGATAATTGGAGGGAGGTACCACCACTCGAATTCGTTAATGTAGATCCCTCTGAGATTATTTCTCCATTGGTTAAATCAATTGTAAAGAAATAAACCGTTGCATCAGAAATTGGAGTATTGTAAGGATTTGTGACAATAACTTGAGCGGTAACTTGAGCAAAATTGTATGAAGAAACCCTCACCTCAGTTTCAAACAGTGGTAAAAATCCCAACCGGAAACCATATCTGGTTTCCAGACCGATTGTCTCCTTTAATTTTTCATAATCATACATTTCAAATCCTGATATAGGAGATATCGGGAGTGAGGTACCAGTAATGAGTCGGTTAATTTTTGAAGCGTCTAGTACCAGAGATGACAGAGAATTGGAATCAGCAAGTCCAAATGTTGACGGAAGATTCTGTTTATATCCCCAGTTGTTATCTCCTTCTTCTAGTAGGAGCTGTCTTCCAAAGATATCCAATTCTTCGTAAGTTAGGGTTCCAGTAGTAGTTGATTTTATACCAGTTTGTACATTGACAATAATTAGAATCAACTGCGTTAACATGATTAAAAATAAAAAAAGACTAACAACAAAGTCGACAGCTCTAATTTGTCCACGCCGTCGTTTTTTAAGTCTTAACAGGAACATGTTTATATCGCACATTTATCATTATGTAAATTTACATTTAAGGATACTAAGATGAGGTATCCTCACCATGAGAACCAACGTTAGCGACCTCGAATTGAACAATAATTTCTTCTAACCGATCTTTCAATTCGAGCATAGTTGTCTCCAATTCCGTTAATTGAAGACCTTTCTCAAGAAGAGTAGTAGCTTGAGTAATTAATTCGTCAGCTTTTTGTGATTTTTCGCTGTTAATTCCTGAAGTTAACTCAGATAAAGTGTTAAGTCTATTCATCACTTCTGAAATATTACCCTCAATTGTAGATATTCGATTTTCGAGAGGAGCTAAATCAACCTCAACAGGCCCAGTTCGGGGAGCAGTTGGTGAAGTGATTATTGGAGATTTTGGAGCAGGCCCTCCTGTTCCCATACCCTGAACCATTAAAAACTCCATGTTGGTCAATTTATCTTCCAAGGAAGAAAATTTCTCTAGTAACTCTGTGAGCATTTTTTCTTCTTTTCCCATGAGTGTTAACCTCTGACTACTACTGGAAATAGGAGCATCGTGAGTTTAAATAACAAGTAACAAATGATTAGAAGGATACATGAGTCTCGGAGTCCAAGTTTCGCGTCCCCTTCACTCATCTTACCTGAAATTAGACCTGCAAATACTGCTTCAATAACCATCATATGAAAAAAGACCAGTTGCAACCCAGCAACATTAAATGGTAATCCAGCAGTGGCTTCTTGCCCTTCTGTGATAGCATCAATTACCTGGACTGCTAATGTTTGAAAGAAGGTAACTAATAGTATGAGCATAACAAAAGCAAATACAAAGAATGCTGCGAAGATGATCCATCGATAGGGTTTCATAGCACCCAAACGTTCTCGTTTTAGTCCAAGTATTTCTGATACATGTTTATGTGCTGATTCAAAAACATCTTCAATAGCTCCTCCAGAACGTTCCGCTTCTAATATTAGCAGCGAAGTCCTTCTCATCATTGGAGTGTCTGTTGCATCTGTAAGACTTCGAAGAGACTTACTAAAAGGTATTCCCCAACTGATTTTAGAAGCCATTTTCTTTAATTCAGGTGTTAATGCTCCATACTGGTGTTTAGAAGCTTCCAAGATTGCTCTCGGTAAAGGAAGGCCAGTTTTCTGCGCATCAGAAATCTCACGTAATAAAGAGGGTATGTGATCGTCGATATCATCTCGCCATATTCGATCAGAATTATAAGCTCTCGCTGGGATTAACAATAAAGCAAGTAACGTCAAAATTGTGATATCTAATACATCAAAGAATTGGATAATAGTATCTAAGTCAGGAGGAATAAGAATTGGTCTAACATCCCCAACAGAATAGAGATAAGGATGCTTCACCTCCGTATCCTCTGTATCCAAGGGATATGGAGTATTTTCTTGACTGATATGTTCTAGTAATGGAATGTAGAAGGTTAACGCAACAATTAAACACACGATACAGAGAGCTATTGAGAGGATCCAAATCCGTTGTTCTCTTTTTTTAGTTAGCTTTCCCATTTTCTTGACACCACCTTGAGTACTAGACTTCTCGAGAAACCGAGGAAATCATCAAAATCATTATCATTAGTAGGATAGGCATAATAAAGTATGTTAATAGGAGCATCAAAATGGCACTCCCCTCTACAGCGGTTGGTGAGATAACGGCCACAATTGCTAAAATTACCACAAAGAATAAGGGAGCAACCACTCCAATAATCATGAAAATCTCTGCTAATACACCTAATTGCTCAATAAATTCCTTAGTTTCTTCTTCCTTTAACTTCATCAATGCCTTAGCTTCAGTAGAAAGATAAAAGGTTATATCTCCTCCACTTGTGACAGTGGCTGACATACCATCTAAGAATTTTGAAAATCTTTCCGAAGGAGACCGTTCGCTAGCAGTTCTAATTGCCTTAAGAATATCATAACCGAAAATTTCAATATCACGCGTGATTCTTTTGCTTTCTTTAGAAATCTCTGGAGCAATTGAGGCTTCTCCTGCGAGTGAATAGAACAGTCTATCAGGAGGAACTCCTGAACTTGACATAGCAGAAAGATAAGATGATGTTGATGGTAATCCCGCCTCTATTAAGATTCTACGATCAGTAGCTCTCATTTGGGGCCAATAAATAAACGGGAAATAGGCCAAAATCCCGCAGATTACGCCAACAAACACTCCTATTATGAGAGAAACCAAAGGTTGAGTTTCAGTAGGAAAACCTAGAGCTGGGTTCTGAAGAATTAAAAGAATTAGTAGTGTTGTTGTAATAAATGAGAGAAGACCAACCAATAATGAACTGAAAATAGCACTACCTAAATATGCCCGAACGGAGATGTCCATTCCTGCTCTTTTTAAGCTTCTGTTAAGTCTTTCAAAACTGCCTTTTTCAATCCAAGGCTCTAAAAATCTTCCGAACCTGAGATAGCCTACCCTTCTAATGACTTTACTCACGAATAAACGCTCCAAGTGATTCGATTCATATGGATTTTAACTCTCTTTTTGCTCGATCAACAGTTTCCAGTGCGCTCTGGTAATAACTATTTACAACTTCAGAGACTTGGGTATAATGAGCCATTTTCTTCTTAACCATCCATCGTAAGATAGTTTTCCGTCGTTCAATCTCATCAAAAACCTGATCTTCTGTTAATCCTTGAGCTTCTTGAATTCCTTCTAAAGCATAAGATCGTCCATAGTTAATATAGGCGTCTTCACGAGCATTCCATCCGAAAACTTTGTTGGTGATTAGTTCAGTAGTTACAGGATCGATACCTACAATTTCGGTGCATTCAATGACCCGTCGTACTTGTTTGTCACCACGACGCACCTTGCGGAGAACGAGAAGAAGGTTAAGAGTTTGGATTAATGTTCGAGGGATGTTCATCGGTTCATTTTCTAAACGTCTTATTGTACCAGTTACACTGTCTCCATGTATTGTTCCCATTCCAGTATGACCAGTAGCCATGGCTTGAAAGAGGTTATAGGCCTCTGCTCCTCGCACCTCTCCCACAAAAAGATAATCAGGTCTTTGTCGAAGAGCTGCACGTAAAAGATCATACATCGAGACCTCTCCTCGACGAGATCCATCAGCTTCACGTCCACCATACCCCTCACGTGCGACTGCAGGAATCCAGTTCTCATGAGGGAGATGAAGTTCTGCGGTGTCCTCAATCGAAACAATTTTCATTCCTGGACGAATAAACATAGCTAAGCTATTCAATAGTGATGTCTTGCCTGCTGCAGTCCCCCCTGCAATTACAATAGAGTTCCTGTTTTCCAAAATATACCACAAAAACGCAGCTAAGTCCTCATCGAGGGTGTTGAATATAACCATATCTGTAATGGTTAATGGATCAGAACGGAATTTTCTTATTGTAAATGTGCTTCCCCGTTGAGTAACTTCCCGTCCATAGGTTAACTGAAGACGACTACCATCTGGTAACGCAGCGTCAAGCAAGGGCCGTGCTACACTGATATGTCGCCCAGCTCGTTGGGCTAACTTGATGATAAAGGCGTCTAAATTTTCCTCCTCCTCAAACTTAACATTTGTTTGAATACTTTCGAATTTTCGATGCCAAATATAGACTGGTATTCCTACTCCATCACATGAGATGTCTTCAACGTTATGATCCTTCAACATCGCATCTATAGGCCCAAATCCGACAAAATCCCTAGCAATGTGATAATTAATTTTATCAAAGGTTTTTTCATCTAATTTTAAGCCATAGTTTTTAGCAATCGCGATTACTTTGGATCGAAGGTAATCACGTGCAACCTCTGGAGTTTTAAGCACACTGAAATCAACATCTAATTCCTCCTCGAGAATATTTTTTATCATATCTAAGATATCATTCTCTTTCGTGCTTAACGGAACTTCGACAACTGTGTATTTTGTTTGTTTAGTATCAGGATCGGTTGCAACCAATGCATAACTGAAAGGGGGGATTAAAGGATATGTTTCTCGAATTAGGCTACTTGATTCGGACATTTATAAGTTACTCCTCTTTTGTTTTATTTTAACTAATGAAATCTTGTTTAATTTTCATAATATCCTACTTTTTGAAGTTTATCCACATTTATGAATAATTTCTTATGAAATAGTTATTGCAATATTATTTCCATTTCTTTGGATGTGTAAGGTAAGTATAGCGTTCGTGCTTTGAAATGATGATTCTGAAATTTCAAGTATGTATTTAACACCTACGAAGACAGATTTTGTTTGGTTAATACTTTCATCAGTTGTAAAACCATGTAGTATTATTTGATTGTCTGTGGAGTTAGATATCTCAATGGAATATCGAAAACTTTGCCCAATAAGAGTAGGCAGTTCTATTTGTTGTTGGACGGTCTGATTGAAGTCTGAGGGAAGAAGAATTGTGTGAAGGATCTGTTCTTGGACAAAATCGAGTATTTGCATCAATTCGACGTCTGCGATGCTCTGCTGAAATTCGTCGCTTAAAGTCATAAACATGCTATTTGTTATTACGACCAAACTCAAGCCAAGCGTAAAGACGATCATAAATGTGATATACTGTGAAGCCATTCCAGACCTACCATTAATTTGGGATTTATATTATGTTGAAAGACCTATATTATAGACAAATGTTTGGACCGAGATATTAAAATACTTAACATCAAAACCTTGTATGACTCGAGTACTCCAAAGGGATGTAGTAATTATTCCTGACTCCTGGACATTGTCCCAGACTAATTCTAAAGCCCCTATTGATTCATTTCGATCTAAGACTTTCCGTGTCGAAATAACATTTGTACTGACTGTGATTTGTTTGTATTGACTGTGAATCGTGAAAGCTTGTTCTGCTGAAAGTGATACCAAGAAGATTTGAAATTCAATCGCAGGTTCTGGTTGGGTTGAAATCGTTAAGTACGCTGATATCCGGTAATTCAGGGTAACATGATGCTTTCTATCATCGCGGTGACTCAATGTTAAATTTGTCAGATCTTGATATTCAGTTGAAGCGAACACCCCTGTTAAGAATACGGGTTCTCGGGTTTTAAAGGGGTCGGGCCCAGTTAGATATTTTGAGGTTCCCCGGGGAAGAATTGATCTTCGGCTATTGTATTCCCAATCAAGAATCCCAATCTCTTGAATCGGCATAATGGTATGGACAGGAGCTCCATTTTGGTCAATTAATCGAAAAGAAATATGATAAGCATCAGGTATATACTCAATACTTCCAGCAGATTTTGATAACAAAATTGTTCGAAAACCTCCAGGGGTACCAGTTTCACTAAGTAGAGTTTTAATCGTAGTATCAAGCTCTAGAAAACTATTCCGAACTGTTGCTATCGCTTCCTCACTTTGTGCTTGTTCTATATACGGGACAACCTGAACGAAGGTGATCATCACTCCTGTGATAATTAAACCGAAAATCATTATCGTTGCTAGAACAGGAGAGACACCATTATGCTTTCTCTGAACACTTCTGGCCAATTTTATTAATACTCGGGTAAGAAGATGT
>JAEOTY010000138.1 GCA_016839625.1 Candidatus Hodarchaeota archaeon | reverse complement strand
AGAAGGAAAGGTACAAAATAAGCTAGCTTTTTAAGGTCAAATGGCTGACTAATCCTGAACGAACATTCATCACTTAATGGGTGATCAAGAAAAATGAGCGATACCCAGACTGATGTTTCCCAATGTAGCGGATGTGGGGCCCCTCTTCTCTTACGGCCAACAATAAGACATCCTGTTAAATGTAAATATTGTGATTTATCAAATTATTTGAAACGCTCAGCTATCTCGCCAACGGAAGCTAAAACTATTGATGAAGAAGCGGAAGCAGAGAGACATTACCTCATTTACCAGGAATCACAAAAAATTATTGAAAATTTTCCAGGAGAACTTATTGGTGAGGAAGTAGGCAAGCTACGTATTAAAATGCAAGTAAACGAGTACGCGTTCCCTCTATTACTCGTGTTGGATGATTTACCCGACCGACCCTATATTGATGGCCCTGCTAAACTCCGAGAAATTTTAGATTGTGAAATTAATGATTTAAATGAGATGAAAAATTGGACCCCTGGTACTAGTACAGTACTGGGTGTATTAGAGGAAATTTACCAGAAAGCTGAAGTCGCAATTCCCCAAGCTATGGGAGAACCTGTTAAAGCTCCTGAAATAAGTTCTACAGATCAAGAAGAACGCGATCCTCTTATACGTCAAATTTTAGCTAATTACGACGCATCAACAACAAAAAAAGAAATAAATGTGAGATTTTATGCGCAAAATGGTGAAGTGATAAATTTCATCATAAAAAGGAAAAAGAATTTACCCATCGGTCTTGAGAGTGAGATCTTGAATAAATATCCGCTAATTCGTGGACCTTTAGAGGACTATGCTAAAGGACGTATTGATCTTCTTACAACACTCTCAGAAGTTGAACGGATGTTTTATACTTAATATAAACAGAAAGGTGAAACGAAATGAGTAAAAAAGACGTTGTTTGGGACTCTAGCACCACAAAAAAAGTTCCTGACAGTGGTATTGAAAAAATGATTAAGATTCGATTTAAAGATCCACAACTTCCTCCAGATCAAAATATTCGTGAAAAATATGTTAATATTAATGGAACCGTCTTTCAGGCGATCACTGCAGCTCGTGATGCCTTTAATATTCCTGAGGTTGTTCCAATTGCTTTGTTATTCAAAGGTCGAAGGATGAACCCATCAAATAATCTCTCTTCTTATGGTATTGAACAGAATGCAATATTGATGATCGTACCAGACCAGATTAAGGGCGGATAACTTCTTCATATTGATATTTTTAAAAACTAGCAAAAGGAATATTCCTTGTCATGACCCAAGATCTTCCTTCTTCCAAATACGACCGACAAGAAAGATTATCACTCTGGGATCAAGATATTATCGAAGATAGTTCAATTTTAATAGCTGGTGTGGGAGGAACTGGTAGTGAGGTCGCTAAAAACCTAGCACTACTAGGTATTGGTAGTTTGATTCTTGTTGATGTTGATAGTATTGAGTTTTCAAACTTGAATCGTCAAATGTTATTCAGAGAAGAGGATGTTGGGCAGAAAAAGGCAGAAATCGCAAAAAAAAGGATTGAAGAACAATATAGTTCCAGTATTAAAATTAAAAGTTACCCTAATACTCTCCAAAATATTCCCCAGCGAGTTTTTCGGCAATCAGATATTATCGCTGGTTGTGTTGATAACTTTTTAGCCAGACAATATCTTAATGCAACTGCTGTCGAATTGAATAAAATATTAATTGATTCTGCCACTGATGGCTACCTAGGACAAGTTCAATATATAAAACCAAGAATAACTGCTTGCTTAGCATGTGATACGCCTCCTCCTCCTAATGAAACACATGTTTTAACAGCTCCTTGTACTCTAGTTGGAATTCCTCGGGAGAGAGAACATTGCGCATGGAAAGCTCTCTACGAGTTTAATACCTCATTCGGTCGTGAACCAGTTGATACTTCACCTGAAGATATCGTTGAACTTACTAAAATAGCGAATGATTTTGCTCACGAATATCATTTTGGACATTTTGAAGAAAAAGAACTTGTACAATTAATTCTTTTTCACGTACCTAGTCTAATTACTGTCAACGCGGTAACAAGTGGAATCCAGTCACAAGAAATAGTAAAAGCACTATTTTTGGAGAAAAAAACACTTATGAAAGACGCTGAAAGGAAGACGCTTGATCGCTTGATAGAAGCGCACAGATTCCGGATTCCTTCTTTTTCTATTTATTCATCACTAACAGGAACCATTAATTCGTTTGAGATGATCCCTGATCCTAGTTGTTTGGTTTGTAGTCAGCCAATCACCAATGTAAGTTCTCTCCTAGAACTACAGGTAGATCAGAATGCCTTTCTGGAAACGATTATTAATGAGATTCGTAAGAAAAATGATAAAGAATATGCTGGATTCCGAGGTAATTTATTCCTCCCTAATGATGGAATCATCAAGGATTTTCTTTCTGATGGTGATCGAATAACACTCAGCTCATTAACGGATGATGAAGAAATCCGTGTACAGATCAATTTTCAAAAATTGTAATGTCTATCTCATTCTTGAAAAAGATGCCTAAAGTATGTTTCAAAATCGTAATTTTTCCTAATGAAACAATTAGAAAACTAAATCCATTATTTTTTATAAAATAATCGAATCTTTTCCCGTTTTTGAGGAATGATTGGACTAATTTTTGGATTTAAGTAGGGTTCTTTAAAGCCAAGATCACTGGGTTTTGAGGCAGCAAGTTTATCAAAGAGT
>JAEOTY010000137.1 GCA_016839625.1 Candidatus Hodarchaeota archaeon | reverse complement strand
TTAATGGCTATTCCAGAAGAGAACCTTGGATATGATGTCTACATGCGTTTCGCAGGAAGTACCCCTCCTAATACAAATTATCTCTCTATCGAGGTTTCTCCTACTGCGGAAGAATGGGCTTTAATTCCTGAAGAGGATATATCCACTGCACTAGTATCTTTACTTCCTGGTGATGATGATTTATTAATTGATCTCGACCCTACTCTCTCAGAAAAACACTGGGCTTACATTCGATATATGCGAATTAATGTAACAAATGGTGCTTACTTTAAAATAGATGGTGCTTATGCTCCTGTTCTCTACCGTCCTATTGATACTGCTTCATCAATTACAATTGGAAATCTTGACTTAGATTATTACAAAGCGTATACAACAGGAGAATCAGAGGGAAAGAAAATTGTCCTTGGTACTGCTGATGGTAAAATTATCATGTTTGAATATAATTCAGCCACCAAGTCCTATGATCTTCTCTGGAATTCATACAAAAACGACACCTACACACAGGGTACCAATATTTGGGGTATTACTGAAGTTAAGAGCCCAGGGAAAATCCCCACGTGGTTATTTAACGAATCGAAAAGTCCAATTCTAAGAGATAAATTTGACAATCCTACTACACTAGAGTCGAAGATTATCCAACTGCAAAATATGGAAATACCCTCGAGACCTTATGAGAAATTCTCATCCATTGCTCATGTTTCATTATTTAATGCCTTTTTTGAAACAATTTTCGAATCAGTTCCTGCTTTTGAGCCCTTAAAGGATATTATTGAGCTAAAAATTCCACATAACGATATGGTTATTGGTACGACTAACGGCAAATTATTGGTAATTCCTGAACTGACTCACAATATTTCGACGTTAGGCAACTTTTTCTTTTTTGATGTGAACTATAATCCATTTTATACAGACACATCTATTTCGCCAACCTTTATTGACTTTAATAATGACGCGGATTCTTTCCCTGAAATTATGCTCCTTGGTTGGGTGCGTAATGATCAATTTTATGACCCAGGAGTCGAAAACAGCAAGGCTGAGGCTGGATTAGACCTTTTTACCTATGATGAAATTCTTCCCCCTCTCGGTAAATATACTGGGAAATTAGAACTATCTCAAGTAGAAATTACAGGTTTGCTGTCACGTGCCTTAGAAAAATCACAAAAAATGCCAGAAGTAGCAGCTGGAGACGTAGATGGCGATGGTGATATGGATCTTGTTTTAACCAACGGGCGGATCTATTTCATCGAAAATATTGCGAATAAACTCTTTGTTTTAGAACCGGAATTCTTCCAAGACCTCAACTTTAAAGCCACAGATCGATTGTTTGATTCACCCCAATTATACGATTTTGATGCTGATGGTGATCTCGACCTTACAGTTGGTTGGTCCAACCGAAAAGGAACGATAGTAAGTACGACATATTATGAGAACGTTGGGTATAGCTGGGCACCTGAATGGGTAGAGAATAAATGGTTGTACACGAATTCTTGGGGTGGTTTACGGTTTAACAATCTAACTTCTGCCTCACTTGCTCTAAACGAAGATACTGGTTTAGTCAGTCACCTTACAACTTACAACACATACACAGACCAATTAATTCGATTAGACGCAGAATATGATAATCACAATGCTTTTGTTATTGGTACCAATCCCATTATTTCCCGTTTAGAAATCAACCTAAAATCTGGTACTGATAGTCATGGAAATGCGTTAGCAAATTATGGCTACCACGTGTTTGAAACATGGAATACTGAACCAGAGTTAGCACGTTGGACTCTCACGATAAAAACTGGTGATATGGACGCTGATGGCAGAAATGAGGTTATTGTTGGAGACTTTGATAATAATCTTTATGTTTTCGAGCATTTAACTAATAATACCTATAAACGAGCTTATCGCTCACAAGATATAACTCATAGTGAATTATCAACGACATCCCCCTACGCTTATCAACAGCTGGAAGGAGTTAGCGGAACATTCTACCGGACAATCTGGGATCATATTGAAGAATTGGTTGTCGGTCTTGATATGGATAACGACGGATTCTTAGAAATGGTTGCCACGGCAGGACTTTCAATTTTCGTGTGGGAGCAGCGAAATAACGGATTTGTTTCAGTTGATGACGAATATACTCTAATCTGGCAGGCTGATCTCCGTCAATCTGCGTGGGCACCACTATTTGATGATCTCGGTATTACACAGTTCACTGCCGCAGCTTACGGTGGAGACTTAGATTACAACGGATGGGGTGAGTTTGTGCTTGCTGCAGGTAGTTTCCTATTTGTTTTCGAGTCCAATGGCGCAGATCAATTCTATGAAAACTTCCTTGTAGATCCTTGGCCTGTTAGAGGTAGATACTTCATTCCAGGTAATCCACTATCAGCTGAAGCATCCAGGGCTCTTTCTATCGAATCTATTGTCGTTGCAGATACTGATAATGATACTTTAAATGAAATCATTATTGGTGGTGTGAACAAAACCTGGTGGAACCAGTACAATGGTTTTGTTGCGATTTTAGAGAATCAAATTGGTACGTACGCGTATACTTGGTGGGCTCCTAATGAGTTAATGGTCGACAATCCTGTTTATGATATTACTGTAGACAATCAAGATTACGACCACTACAAAGAAATTATCGTTGGTACCTTCAAAGGAGTAGTAATTTATGAAAATGCTCCAGGAGGTTCCCGAGATAATAATTATATTGCTAGATCCATTTTAACCAGTTTTGTAAATTTCCCTTACATCAAACTTGAACAAATGTTTGATCTCGAAGCTAAAATTCCTCTGGCGCTTAGGAATACCGATCTGATTGAGCTTCAACATGATTTTGACAATTCTCTCAAGAAGAGTCATTGGATCCAGATTTTCAAATCAGGGCCATATCTTTATTGGGCCATTAGCGATGATTATGGCAAACAGGATTCTTGGACTCAGAAGGGTAGAGTTACAACAAGCAATCTCCAAGTAATTGCGGGGCCAGGTGCATATAATTATACACGTTCTAGTTGGGAATATCATCCTTCGATATATCAAACCCGTGATGGAAATATATGGTTGGCCTTTGCAGGAGATTTGAATTTCGGTGGACCATTAAGAGGAATTTGGTTACTGAAACTAACAGGGTCAGCAGGAAATTATTATTGGGAAAATGCCGAGAATAATGTAGCAATTGACGGTAGTTCTCTTCCATCAAAAAATAGATTATATAATCCAAGTGTATGGGATTTTTCAAACAATACTGAACAAGGGGTCGCTATTTCCTACATGAATAGCACGGATGGAGGTATCTATTGGCAAGGAGATTTTAATCTTCCCACTGCGGCTCCAATGGGACGAATTCCACTTATTGGTAAAAATCCAGCGGATAACAAAGTTGAATGGGAATCAGAATATAATAGGACTGGCTACTTAGCTGTTTCACATGACACTATTCGTTCTCATTCGGGTAATGTTATCATTGTCTTCAGTGGAATGAAATACGATGAAGCCAAAGTTGACTTGGATCTGTGGATTGCGAAAGCTAATACTACTCCAATTTGGGATCCAAGATATGGTTATTCTCGAGCCACTATTGATGCTATAGATGAGTTACATCCCTCTATTACCCAAACTGTTACTTCAGATCACGCACTTATGGTAATTTACGAGGCAGATGGTGACCACCCATCAGGGGCGTTACATGTAACCTACTCCAAAGATGATGGAGAGACATGGCGGGAACCAGAACCAGTTACGACTACTCCTCCGTTTGCTGAATACGTCGCTTATCCCCTATTTGGATTTAGTCTTTTAGTTCTAAAGGAAAACCATCACATCATTGTGAAATCACTAATCTCTGTTGGACCAGCAATTACAGCTCACTGGGAAGGGGGCTTCGCATATAGCTTTATGGCTCAGTATAGCTTCTATGCTGTCGGATCACTTTCTATTAAAGGTAACACAGCTTCACTTAGGACTCTTAACCGTGGGTACTCTGGATCCTTAACAACAGGTGATGCAAAAACATTATCCACAGGTGATATCTCTGCTCACTCTGGTATTGTTAAAAATGTGGGTGGTTCAATGACGACTGGAGGTGGTAACCTAAATTACCAAGGAACTCCAATTGGCACACTTACTCTGGTCTCGAATGATGGAGGTGGTGGCAGTGCCCTCGTTTATTCCTCCAAAACGCCTGGAACACCAAAGGTTAACTATCAAACCACCATTGTGACGGCAAACACAACAATGGGAGTTTATGGTGGCAATCTAATGGCTTATTCTGGGGACGCAACAGGAACCGACAACCCGGGATCTGATCAAAATACTGGGAGTGGCACTGGAGGAGCAGGCATGACGACAGCAGTTGTGGGGGCTAATTTCGGTGGAAATGACTTCCATAGCAATCAAAAAGAGTCGGATCGGGGTTATTACAATAATATCTTCTTTGGTATGAATCCCTCCTCCAACTTTACGTTATTTGACTTTAAAGAAGCCCGAGCCATCAGTACTGGAGATAGTGATGCAGATTACCGTCGAGAGATAGCTATTGCCTCTGGTGTTCAAGGATATCTTGTAGAAGTGGCAAGAACTGGTGGGAGTACTGCTGTTGAGGATCAAGTTCTCTTTTACTATCAATCTTGGCATAGTGATGGTTTAGCTACAGAGACAACTGATATCGAACTTTTCGATGCAAATGGAAACGGTTTGGATGAGCTAATTGTTTCCTGTACTGAAGGTAATGTATATTCCTTTGAGAGTATGAATACTAATCCTCCTCCGACAAACTACCTATTCTTAGATGGAATTAAACCGATTGATCCCCTCTGGACAAACAACTCGTACTATGGACCGATAAAAGATCTCAATCCCAAACCGATGGTTTTAGTTGATACAACAGATATTGGCGATGATGGAGTTGATGATATCTTCGTTGCAGCCATGGATCCGCTAGGAACTGGTTATGGAGGATATCCAATCATCCGTGCATTAGATGGTTCTTCTGGAGAGGAATTTTGGACATTTAATCTCTCAACTGCTACCAATTCTCTTCCAAAGAATTCATCAATCCTCTGGGTAAAATCTGCTAATCTCAACTTAGACAATGTTCCTGATGTAATTTTCTTGG
>JAEOTY010000136.1 GCA_016839625.1 Candidatus Hodarchaeota archaeon | reverse complement strand
ATTTTTCTTTGCTAATTCATTTGGAACTAAAAATCCAACAAGATGTCTCTCTGTTAAACTCATCAGATAGTTTTGAACTGCAGTTTCAGTTTCTATTGGTGTTAAACGATATTTTTCCTGAAAATTATTAATTATATCTTTTACTTTATGCTTTCCATCACACAAAAGAAAAACATCCATACCTAATCTGTCAAGCAGGATTTTTCTACTATCAGGGGTCGGAAATATTCGTTTGATGATACTTCGTTTTTTTATTTCCCTAACATCAACCTTTAATAAAAGATCCTTATCAGTTTTTTTCTTTTGATGGACATAGGGACTGATTACTGGCCGTAATTTCTTAAATTCATCTTTTGTTACGACTAGTGTGATTTTCTGTTTTCTACTGTCCTTTTTTTCTTTCTTTTCTTTGGTTTTAACCAATGATAATTTCTCCCTATTTTTAACAACTGTTTCTTTTGGAACTGCAATAAAAAGTACGATTTATTAACCTGATTAGAATTATATTTGGACTAATGGTAGTATATATTCTGACAAAGCCTCCAGTGAGAACTTTTCAACACCAATTTGGAAATTATTTTCTACTAGTTTGTTACGATACTCTGGATCCGTCAATGCTCTTATGACTTTCTTTGCTGCTTCTTGGATTTTCTCTTGTGAGACACAGACTAAACCTTCTTCATCCTTATCGATTATATCAAAACCAAGAGAAATTGTATCAAATCCTTTTATACCGATATCTGCTCTGTAAACATCATATTCGAAAAGAATAATGGGGAGTTTAGCTTTCACAGCTTCTAAAAACTGATTACCCCATCCTTCCTGCAAGCTAGGATAAGTAACCAAATCAGAATGTGCATAACTGTCCCAGAGAGAGAATTTTTTTTCTGGACCAGGGATTCTTTCACTCGCAAAATAATCATTGCAGAATCGGTACATAATTTTATGTTTCTTTAGTTTGTTTTCAATTTTCTCTTTATAATTTGGATCCTCGATAAGATTTGGAAAAATAAAAACTATTTTATTATCGTGTTCAAAGAGCTTACCATTATACAGTGGCTTCGCTCTCAGTTCATCTAAGTATTCAGGTTTATTTAATTCATTCAGTAAATCGATAGCTAATTCAATCCCTTTTCTTTGTACAATCCTTGTAGCCTGCAGAATGAGGATGTCATTTTCTCCCACCTCTATTTTTTCACGCAAATCCTTATTAAAATCGTCAATTTCCCATGCTGGTTCAGAAAAGTAAAAAACGTTTGGTATAACAGTTGATTTCAGGTTTTTTCTGTGTTCTAATTGGGTTTGGGCAAGACTGTTAATAACTGCATGTTTTAAATTTGGTAGATCGATCGGGGGAAATAATTGATCTAAATACTGTTGAATAAATCGGCGAGTAGGCTTACACCAATCTCTTTCCCAATAAAAATCGTGATTATGGCTCACACCGTGTAAATTGTTATTTTTAATTACTCGGTAAAGCGCAATTGTAGCTGGTAAATTAAGAGGCAAACTAAACATGTTATTGGGTATGATATAGTTAATTTCATAAGTATCTATGAATTTTTGGAGCTTTATCATGGTTTTATCTACACATTTTTGGATTTCCTCTTTGAAATCAAGTTCACTTTCATAATCCGAGAATTTATCAAATGCATTTTTTCGTATCTTTAAACTAGGTTGATAGTTAAGTCCTATCTCGGGTATTTGGTATCCATCAGTGGAACCAACTGTTTCAGCGGCATAAAAGACTTCATGACCAGCCTTTTGCAAAACTGTTTTCCACTTGTCCATCTCCAGGGAGACCCCGTCTAACTCACCAACCCTAAAATGAACCATTCCAATCTGCATGTAAATTCGCTCAATTCTTTTGTCATTTGATGATGTAGATAATGTTAATCAACTCATTAATTTAAGAATTGTTTCATCTCATTTTTTCCAAAAAGGGGGTGAAGGGATAACAGTATGTAGTCTCTCAAAGAGACTTTAAAAAACTCAAGAGAGGTCAATAGCTCCTTTTATTTGTGACTAGATTTTTTTGATTAGTACAGAGAAAAAAAATTTAATGAAATTGGTGACGAGAATGCCTAATAACAAACATTTTCTATTATTTATTTCTCGAACACTTTTGATACTTATTGCAGTATTTCAACTAACGAAAATGTGTTAAAGACCAGATAAGTGGCTGTTAATATTTTTTAGGGTGGCCATTGTAACGTAATACTATGAAGGTAAGTGGGTAATATGAAAGTAATTGCTGATACCGAGTTTCAAAGCACCTTGTCGTATATCTAGATGATAAAATCATTAATTTGGAAATTATGTTGAGTTCTAGAAAGAAAGCTATCACGAAATTTCTACAGAATCTTTATATACCGTTGAGAGAAGAGTAAATAGTATTCTCACAGAATCTTAAAGAGACTATTACAAAAGGATAAATGCTCTTTTTAGTAAATAAGAGAATTTCAATTAATTTTAATTTTTTTGATTAATTTCGATTCAATGTGAGAAATAAAAAAAATTATTAGGATGTAAATATTAATGAAAAAATCAAGAACACTTATGAGCCTATTAGTTGCTTCTATGATGTTTCTGGCGCTTTTATCAGTTTTACCACAAGTGAAAGCGGTACCAGAAGCGGTAGCAGCTGATGAGTTCGAAATAGTAATGCCGTGGGGTACAGACCACGTACGAGGCCAAATCATCAGATCTATGAT
>JAEOTY010000013.1 GCA_016839625.1 Candidatus Hodarchaeota archaeon | reverse complement strand
TTTCGCGCCTGCTGCACCCCATAGGGCCTGGCCCGTTGTCTCAGTGGCCATCTCCGGGCTACCGCTCTCACGGCCCGTACCAATCGTCGCCTTGGTGGTCCGTTACACCACCAACAAGCATAATCGGCCGCAGACTCATCCTTTGGCGCCGAGGCTTTTAGTGCAACGCCATTCCAGAACATTGCACCTATAAGGGATTATGCCCAGTTTCCCGGGGGTATCCCCTACCTTAGGGTAGATTGTCTACGTGTTACGGAGCAGTTCGCTAGGCGAACGAGTCGCCTCAACTTGCATGACTTAGTCCCAATCCGATAGCAGTAGGCTCCGTCAGGATCGAACGGAATTACACGGAAGTTTGCGTTCCTTTTTGTTGAATGAATGGGAATTTAATTGCGGAGTTTGGGAACCCTCGTTCCTGAAGAAGGAGAATAGAGGATTCACTTTTTTTTCACAATATCTTGGACTTCAGTTGGAGTTTCATTTTCTAATGCTATGGTATTGATCTTTTACCAATAATTTTCATAATATCGAGCGTTTCGATCTGATGTCTGTACGCTTTTTAGACGGCGGTCGAGAGTTAGATCTTAAAAGAGGATTCCTGTTGCCAGGACGACCTTACCCTTACGTAGCCCGACTTTCGCCGCTGCTACCCAATTGTTTATTTGTTGCTCCAATTGGGGGCGTCAGCTTCGCTTAACCCACGCTTTAGGGATTACGTTTCCTAACCGCTGACTGGCTGTGAGGCGTGTGGTTTCCCACAAGGAACCTACACCAAGCGCGATCTCACCTTAGCGTTGGTGTTCTTATGAGCATGTTTCTTAGACACTCTTTTCATTCTTCACAGATGTGCCTAAATCTGCTAGGGCCTTCCAGCTATATAAGCCTTACTTCTCGATTTACTTCGCTAGGGGAATGATTCTTCCCTTGCAATCGATCTGTGTTATAGGGACTGGAATGCCTTCTTCTCATGCTTTTTTTGGGCAAACATTGCAGAACTAATTCATCTTTTTAAAGATTCAGCTTCGACCCCTTTGATGGCTAGTGTTTTCCTGATATGGCTTTTTACCGTTGACCTTTCTTTCAGGCACTAAAATTTCCTCAATCTTCGGTTTTTTTTCTTATTCTTCTTTGTTTTAAAATTGTCTTCGTAAAATCTTTGGACTTTAAAAGGAAATTTTTCTCTTTTATTCTGTATAGAGCAATCACCATGCTTTTATTTGTTCATAAAACGACCGTATCTAAGGCAAACCCAATGCAAACATCGAATAGTCTGGTTTCCAACTTTGTCAAAAGTTTAGAAACTCATCCTCGTGGTCAAGAGATCATTTCGATTATCGAGGAAGTGTTAGCGGACGATTCTGGGACAGTTGATCCTGCCATTATTGCTTTATTAAAGGAATTATGTAATAATAATCCGTCTTTATTGGTCGACTTTTGGTTTTTACGTGGATCTATTCTAAAAGAGGAAGGGCGTGATCAGGAGGCGTTTCAGGTGTTTTCTGAGGCAACTCAATGGAATCCTGAGGATCTTGGTACGTGGTTGCGGATTTCTGATTATTTCAAAGGTCGGAAGGAATTGCTTTATGCATCGTTTTTTCTCCATGAGGCACGTAGTTGTCTTGATTCACCTGCTGCTGTTGTGGATGAGTTGTATCAGGTCATGCAACAGCTAGAATCTTGCTTGTCCATTCCTCCTGGCTTTAAGGAATCTCCAGTTAAGGACCCGTCAACATCTTCTGATCCTATCGCCCCCTCCCTTCCACCAGATGGGTCTTTCCACCTCCCTCCCCAAGCCTCTAACTTATGGGATCAGGCCTTAGAGTGCTTCCAAGAAGGGATCAAGGGTGATGATCTTGTTTATCTTCATGCGTATATTCATTACGCTCATTCCACCATCAGGGAGGTATTAGGTCTTGATGGTAACTTTAAAGCTGGCCTTGACCGCAAGGTGGCTCAGTATGGTCTTTTTCAGTTCAAACCCTTTTTCATTCGCCTCAATCGTCTTCGCAATGCGGTTGTTCACGACGACTATCTTCTCACAGTAGAGGAAGCCCGTGAAGTCCATGATCAAGTTACTACCTTCTTAGCGTTTATGGACCAACAGTAGGGTTAATCCGATAGATATAAGGGGGGTCGAATTACACTAGAAACTTACCTCCCCGAATCATTTGCACTCCTCTAAAGTCTTTTATACAATGCCAGTCTGGTAAATTTGATTACTTAATCAGTGAGGTCTATCGCTCCAATGGTAGATCCTGGAGAAAATTTCAAATCATCAATTCAATCTACATATAAGACAGATCTTTTCCTTGCTGGTATCCTCTCTTTGATTCTTACCCTTATTTTTCTTGGTTTTGCTTTTATTGTAATCTTCATTTTCTTTCAATTTCTTATGATGGCATTGGTACCTAGTCCTTGGGATTATATGGGAGATGATCCTGCGAAAGCGGCTTGGATAGAAACATTGAAAGTGGTTTTTTTCATAGGATTAATAATTTTAATCATTTTGGTGGTCTTAGGACTTCTCATAAGGCGATTTAAACTCTCTTTCGCAAGTTCAGTGTCTTTGATTCTCCCCATTTTTGGTTATTTTAGCTTTTCAATGACTTGGTTGTCTGGATTAAGTGCTTTATTGATGCTTTGGTTACCAATTGCGGAGAATTATCCTGAGCTACTTCATCTTGGGGATATTGTTTTTTTTCCTGTTTATGTGACAATCTACGGGGGTTGGCAATTTCTACTTCCGGTCTTCATTATGATAGCTGGAATCTGGCTATTTTTCCTTGGCGTTTTGTCTTGGTTTCAAGGGGAATCCTTAGAAGAGGACTTTGTGAGCCTTTCGATTTATCGTTTTTGTAGGCATCCCCAATATTTAGGTTATTTACTTGCTACTCACGGTGTATTAATTCTATTTGGATTTCGACCTGGATGGAAACGTTGGCTTCCTGTTCCCAGTATTTTTTGGTTACTCTCTGCAATTTGTATTATCGGAGTTGCCATCCGTGAGGAAAATACTCTGCTCGTAAAGAATAATCCTGATTATAGAAAGTGGCGTGATCATACGTCATTCATGATTCCTTTGCCACGGTTTATTGCTAATTTCCTCCTCATTCCTCTTAGAGTAATCCTAAAGAAAAGTTGGCCAGAAACCGATGGTGAGATTGCTATAACTTTGCTGATTTACTTCATCCTCACGACGGTTTTATCAATACCGATTGTTGTCCTTTTTTGTCCGTATCCTCCTCTGTTCTGACACTGTAACTTTTCAAGAGATATATCCCCCCAGACACATTTGCACTCCTATAAAGCCTTTTAAACACGGTCAATAAGATCATACATCATCTTTGAATGAGGTCGAGTATTTGTGGAATGGACGAAGCAGCTCGTGGTTATAACTACCACTTCTCTTATTCTTTTTCTTATTTTCAGTATCCTGATTCTGTCTCTTCCTTCCATTCTCACTTCTCCAACCTATCAGACTTATGAGTTTGATTTCGAGAAGGCTGAGGTTATCCGCCCTCTTGTTCCAGTTAATCTTGGATATGCCGCTTCGTTCGAAAATCGGGTCTTTATTAATGAGTCAACCCTTTTTGTTTTACATAAATCGCTCATCTCTAGGCAAACCGCTAACGAGTGGTTTTTCTTATCTTTCGATTTACAAAGTAATCTTCCTTACACTTTTCTTGAATTTCCTATGGCCAATATCAGTAGTAGTCTTGATTATCGTTTTCAAGGTCTTTTCTATCATGATGGTTTGTTTTATACCATCGGTTCGGATTTTTACAATAATTTTTCGCTTATCCGTTTCTCTCCTAGTCTTGATTGGCTCGAAGTGAGGTCTCTTCAGATCCCTATTTTATATGAGACTAATTCCTCCACTTATTGGCATAGAGTGGGTGGTTTGGGGATTTTTAATGAGATCTTGTGGGTATTTTTACAGGGTTATCGTGTGGGGTGGGTTGTTACGTATAATGCCACCCTTTACGGTCTTTCGCTTGGCACCTTTGAAGTTATCAAAGAGTTCCCCCTTGAGCGTCCTTTTCGGTTTCATGGATGTATGGACGAAAATGGTTCTTTTTGGGTCTACTATCGTAACGATATTGTCAATGGAACTCTATTTCGTGATAAAACCCTGATTGGTTTTAATCTCACGACTCGACACGTTCAAGCAGTTATCCGAGGAGACCTTCATCAATTCGTAACAGATCAAACTCCTTACGAGACCCCGCTCGGAGCCGCGTATACTTTTTTTGATTATGATAATCTAATAATCTCTCAGAATAAAGTTATTTTTGACGATACTCCTCTCGTTAATCCTACTGGCGAACCAAACGAGCATTTATTTAATGGTTTTTATCTCATCCCTTTTTCTTAACAGCGTTTTTACTTTGGGTCTTAGTTCAATCTTACGAGCTTCTAATCAAAATTGGAATATAATTCTGTTGAATGAAGAATGCCTGTCAAGAAGAGGTCAAAAATCTTCAATGAGGATTTGGAGTGAACCTTTTAAATACTAAAAAATCCAGGGTTCCGAGTTGTGCTATCAGATAGAGGTAGAAAAAGCGCGTTATTGAGATTTAGAAATTGACTTGTCTGTTAAGATGAGTCTTCTTAAAAGAAAAAGGAAATTTCGGGGATGAAACGATCATTAGCAACGAAAATAACAGCGGTTTTATGGGTACTGGCAGGAGGATGGTTATTAATCATTGAAGTGGGATTTCTGCTAGGTACAATGCCATTTGCCATGCAAGGGTATTATTACAAAGATGGATTTTCCTTTGGCGTTATTCTACTCGTCTTTCTGTTCGTCTTTTTCCTATTAATATTACCAGGTTCGATTTTTTTGATTGGGACGGGGGTAATAAGTATACGGAGAGGTCTTCAACTAACTAGATTAGAGCTAACTTCCCGAGAAACCTTTTTTTTGTTTGTTGTTCCATTTTTCTTATTAATCTCATTTCCTCTAATGTTTATCCTCCCTGGAGGAGGATTCTTTTTTTTTATCTTGGCTGGAAGTATTGAACTAATTACTGCTTTTATCTTAAGGCAAAAAATTAAGAATGTAGACGTTTTTTGAAGAAAGAATGACTATCAGGAGGAGGTCACGAGTTTCTACCACCTAGAAATCATCTACTGCTAGCTTGGTAGGTTGATACTTCCTGTTCTCTGGGTAAAAAGCTCTTGGAGAGAATTAATATTCTCAATTGAATGTTTTAGAAGCATTATTTCTCCTGAAGGAACCTCCTCTGTTGTTTCAAGCGAATCGAGAATAGTTATCAAACGAGCTTTAGCCAAAGAAAAATCTACTCTTGTTTCTGGAATAGAGGAGAAGGCTAATATCAATTTTTCTATTACATTCGCATTTTGAACTTTTAAAGTGTTGTACACCGTTTGAATAAAGATCTCATCATTAGATATTTCGTTAGCAATTCTGTTTCTTTCCTTTGCAATCTCGGTACCATCATGGGTAACTTCAAATTTTGTCATTCAGGAGACTTCCAGCATTCTTCGTGTCTACTTAATAGTTCTTAACAATCCAATAAAAATCTTTATTTTAAGG
>JAEOTY010000135.1 GCA_016839625.1 Candidatus Hodarchaeota archaeon | reverse complement strand
TTAACTAATATCAAGTGAAAATCGTGATTAAATATGTTCTTCCACAGAAAGACGAAAGAATTAGATGAGGATCCATGTAGTAGCTACCAGGTTCTCTGTGGGATCGAAGAAGAGTTTCTAATAATAAATAATAAAAATGGAACATTAGTGAACGCCGCAGATGACTTAATGGTTCGGGCAGCAGAGATACTTGAACGAGACAACAGGCGGTTGGATTTTCTTCAACTCAAAATCCGAGGTTTGGATGCAGAACCTTCCCCAAGCCAAATCGAGTATGTCACATTACCATTGCCTCCCAAAGACATCGCAGAAGCAGTAGTTGCAGGTCGGAAGTTACTTGCTGATGCTGCAAATCAGTTGGAGTATAAACTGTTTTCTCAAAGTCTTCATCCGATTCAAAGCGATCCTCATCCGATGTGTGGAACTCATATAAACGTGTCAGTTCAACGAAAAGGAGGGTTCATGAACGTGGAAGAGTTGGCTGCCGTACACGACTACCTATGGAACTATCTTCCTGAATTAATTGCGTTATCTGCAAACTCTCCAGTATATCAAGGATCTAGGACGAATATAGCAAGCAATCGGATCAACAATTCCACAGTTCTCAAACCCAATGGTTCAGCTCAAATTCAAATTCCACAAAGAACTGCTGCCTTAGTTCCAATGCAATATTACGGCCGAATGCGTTACACTCTTCGTTTGGCAGGAGAAGCTGTCAAAAAAGTTATAACCAATCCTCGGGGTGAAAGACTGGTTGATATTACCCCAAGAGGCCCCCTAACGAATATAGGCGAGGATGAAGACTCTTCTCTAATGACAAATCGTGTTGAAGTCAGAATTTTTGATATTCAGCAGGATCATGAATACTTACTAGATCTTGCTTACCTTTGTTGTGTTTCAGCACTCCACGCAATTTATTTACACAACACAGGAGACATAACGCCTGATCTTAATCATAGAACGAACGTAGAAAGAGCAGTCTATAATGGTATGAAAGCTTACTTGATCCGCAATAAATCCGAAGAAGAATCTATAGAAAAGAGTGTTACTCGTTGGGTGAGTGAAACAGAAAAGTATCAAGAAATGTTAGGAGTGAAAATACAATCTTTGCCAAAAAGGATCTCGGATTATGATCAAGCGGAACTGGAGGCTGATTTTAAAACCAAGAAAATTGAAGAGCTTCGTCAGCAAGGAAAAATCTATGCTGTTGTACAGTTAAACAAGTCTCGAACAATAACTGACAAACGCGGCAGAAAATATGGCATATCTCGTGGAACGCAGGTACAAGGCATCTTATCTGTAGATTATGAACTTACTTATCAAGAAAAAGATGGTATTGTTACTAATTTCGATGGAATTAGAATAATCAACACCCTTGACGTCCAAGGAATAAAAATCCCATTAGTTAATAGAGATCGAATTCTCACAGCATTAAGTAGGTCCGATCATTTATCACGAAGTCTATTTGGTGGTTTCGGATTCTAAAGTGGTTTAAGGAAAGAGTGACTTGAAGATTACGAAACGAGCTAATAAATATGAGAAATGTGACCGTCTCTTTGTCTATGGGACGTTACAACATGGATATAGCCGAAATCATCTGCTTCAAGGTCTATCATTTGAAAAAGCAATCCTCCCAAATCACCGAATAGTAACTCCTCCTGAATTAGGATTTCCCTTTATTGTCCAAGAAAGAGGTGATCATGTCCCAGGGGAGGTTTATTTCGAATTAACACAATCTCATTGGAGACAAATTGATTTAATCGAAGGGGAGGGTTCCTTATATCACAGGATTCTAGTAGAAGTGAAATCAATCCCTAGGAATTCGATATTAGTTGCTTATACATATTATCCGTCAAAGGATCTCATTGAACGATTTAGTGAGTAATTTGCAATGTGCCGACTGTTAGCTTTCTGGTCAAAACAGGAATCTTTAAGACATGTAATGAAAGATTGGATTTATTCATGGTTGAAATCAACCAAGAATGATCACTATTTACATGATGTGTATGGTGTACCGAAAAAAAGATGTGTTCATCAAGATGGATGGGGTGTTGTAACAGTTGGTACAGATCAGGATTGTATAGTAAACTGGGAACAGAAAAATTTGGACTTGAAACCAGCATTCTCTTACAGAAAGAATAGTCTAACCCGTTCAATCTTGGCAGCCCCCTTTCTCAAGTCAACCAACCAGATAGTTTTAGCACATGCGAGGAGGGCGAGTGTGAGTATGCCGGTTACTTTTCAACAGGTACAGCCCCTTATAATTCATAATAATAAAAATGCTCTAAAGGTTTATCTTAGTCATAACGGGAATGTCAGTTCAAAAGTAGTCAATGAGGTATTGGATCAAGAAGCACAGTTAAATTCAAGGGAGATCCGAGAATTTTCTGATACTCAAATCCTTCTTTGGTTTATTAGGCAAAAACTGAGAGAAATGAGGATAAATTCTGAAAATAGTGTGAAGAAATTTTGGATTCCGATTCTAAAGGAAATAATAGAGATCCATCAAGATGAACATGCGAATTACCAAATGCAATTGAATATTTTAGAAATAATTGATAATAAACCACAATTGATAGCTAGTTCAGCCTTAGGCGATGAATCAACGCCACTGATGCCCTATTATCGGTTATTTACAGGAAATAGAGAAAAAATTTGGGTGATCTGTTCTTCGACTGTTGTAGATTACTTTAAACAAGACCATAAATCCTCTGTATGGAAATTTAATGAGATTTCAAACAAGAGCCTTGTTAATTTAACCTTTGATGGAGAATTTCATTCTCAACAAATATCCTGACATATGAATTGATCAAAGTTCCAAAAGTAACCTTGCTAGAAATCTGGAAACTTATATTCAGGTATGTTTTTTTGTATTTTTTCAACGAGATTCTTAATGATATCAAGAAGATGATATTTTTTTGCTCGTTGGATCAAATATTTCCAATCTATTGACTGCTGAGCGAGGATAATCTGTATTACATCTTGTAAATCAGTAACCGATCGGTCTTGTCGACCCAATTTGGTCATAATGAAATCCTCTGTTGAAAGGATATTTATGTGATAGGAAAAAGGCTCCATTTTCTGAGAAGAAATACGTGAAATAATTAAATCATCCCAAGGAAATCCACTACAGGGTTGGAGCCAAATTTCTGCTTCATCCTTCATAGTCAGCTGGAATACAACGAAAACTAGATGATCTAATTTAGGCTTCTGAGCAGTTTGAACATCGTGGTCTCTTAGTTTAGCTAACAAATTATCAATATCATTTTGTGTCTTGAATTCAATCGCAATATCAAGATCATAGGTTGAACGACCAGCCCCATATGCAGGTAGAGCCACTCCCCCGATAATTGCCCATGCTAAATTGAGTAATTCACAGCTTTTGGCGATGACTTCGAGTATATCGGGGTTCAGGATTTATCATCTCTATTGTCTGTTTTATCAATTGACCAGGAGTTATCCCTCGCTCAAAAAGGCGTTGGATTTTTTCCACGTTTTTCTTGGCTCGGAGAATATCAGCTCTACTCAAATGTTCAGGTTGGGCACGATCCATTATTGTGACACCTTTGATCGCTTTTCTTCCTAGAATTATAATTTTTAAATGTATCAGAATTTTTATTCTAAAAACGTATCCTCATTATTTTATAAAGTCAAATAGAATCATGATATAGGGAAAAAAATGGTAGCTGTGAAATCAGAAATGTTAAAGTTGGGAACCAAAGCACCTAACTTTTCTTTACTAAATACTGTGGACAATAAAACCGTTTCACTTGAAGATTCTTCTGGAAAGAATGGTACATTAGTGTTTTTCATCTGTAATCACTGTCCGTTTGTTATACACGTTCGACAACAATTCAAACCACTATTTGATGAGTATTTTCCAAAGGGAATCACCTTCATTGCGATAAATGCTAATGGTATTGAGACTCATCCCCAAGACGGGCCAGAACATATGAAAAAGCTAGCGGAAGAAATGAACTGGGAATTTCCTTATCTCTTTGATGCAAACCAAGATATCGCAACGGCCTACAGTGCTGCTTGTACCCCCGATTTCTTTCTATTTGATAAGGAATTGAAATTATATTATCGGGGACAATTGGATAGTTCACGTCCTAAGACTGATATCCCAGTAACAGGTGAGGATCTCCGAAACGCCATGACTGCATTGTTAGAGGGAAGACCATCTCCCAAAGATCAAAAACCCAGTATGGGTTGTAATATTAAATGGAAAAAGGGTAATGAACCCAAATATTTTGAGAGTCAACAGGAAATCTTATCATTTTCCTAAAAACATACTCTAATCTTTTTGTCACTGAAAAGCCAGTGAAAAAAGAAACTTGTTTTTAAGGGCCAATTCATCACAGTTCAACCTCTATTCATTTGTGGTTCTTTAGCGTTATTTTTGCTAGTTTGGCACAAAATCTTTAAATAAGAATCAAACTACTCTTATGAACTAATTTAGAGTTGAGTTGTTATGATCGATTGGATAATAATGATATTTTTTCAGTTAGATAATTTAGGAATACTCAATGTTGAACGAATGGTTGCGGCTGCAGTTTTGTTGGTAGTTTGCAGAGGATTATATGTAATAACTCATGTTCTAAATTACTCAAGTGATTATAACAACGAATTGGAGGAGGAAGGGATGGAATTATTTACTAAAAATGAGACGATTTTCTTTGGTTTAAGGCAAATTGCTCTATTATTGATTGGTATGTTGTATCTACCAATAGCTGTGTTAATTTCTACCTATTCGTTATTGATGAGCGGTGGTTACCTTCGACAGATTAGTGAAAAAAGAAATAAAAATTATCTTGGCATTGCTAGTAGTTTATTAAACATAATTGCACCAGTGATAGGATTTTTGTGGTTTATTGGAGACATTCAATCGATCATCGCGATAGGAATAGGACTTCTCACCTTCATGCATTATGGACAAAAGAACACATCACTCTCATTGTCAAAGGTCATAGAAAACAGCCAGCAACGTTTTAATCGGATTCCTAAAGTCATTTATGTTGGGGTTCTAATTATTCTTCTTGTGATTCCAACAATGATTCTCTTAGGAGTAGCAGCTTATTCTTCACCAGAAAAGAAAACATATAATCTTGAAATGCGAGACGGGATAAAACTTGCAACGGATGTTTATCTCGCACCAGGTTCATTTGGAGGAAAAAGACCAGTCATTTTAGCACGAACACCATATGGCAAAAATGGCATGGGGGGGATGTATGGAATGCTCTACCTCACGCAAGAATATCATATGGTAGTACAGGACTGCCGTGGAACCTTTGATTCAGAAGATCACGAAGATTTCATTATGTTTCAGCAGGCCTACCAAGATGGGGTTGATACAATTGACTGGATATTGGATCAATCGTGGTGTAATGGCAAAATTGCTTCTGTAGGAGCATCTGCATTGGCAATAAACGAATTTTTTTATGCAGGAATGAACCCTGAGGGTCTTGTATGTCAATCTTTGATGATTGGCACCCCTGATCTCTATAAAACCTCTATTTGGCCTGGTGGAGCGTTTAAAGAAAGTCTAGCTACTGGTTGGCTTGAAGGATCGGCTGATAATTATGAATATCAACTTCAGCAGATTATTGACAATCCCAAAAAGTTTGATCTCTACTACAATTCGACCTCTTTGTTCTTGGAGGAAGGGCCAAATTTTGGGAATGTGCATGTACCTGCCATGCACATAGGTGGTTGGTATGATGTATTTCAACAGGGAACATTAGATGGTTTCATAGGGTATGATGATTTAAGTAGCGAGGGTGCCCGTGGAAAACAATTATTGATAATGGGCCCCTTCACGCATGGTTTTCCAGGTGAAGGTAAACAAGGAGAACTATTCTTTCCAACGGGTGACTATAAGGGATTTGATTTATACCTTCAGTGGGAGCAGAAACTCTTCGATCATGTTTTACTTGGGAAAGATTTTGATTGGACCAAGCCTCGTGTTGCTTATTATATGATGGGAGACGTTAACGACACGTCTTCAGAGGGCATCAATGATTACAAATTCGCTTCTGATTGGCCTGTGCCTCATACAAACGAGTTATGGTACTTAACTGATGGTGGCCAGTTGGTCAAAGGTACTTCTGGTTCAACGAATCGAAATTATTCTTACACCTACGATCCGAGGAACCCTGTACCAACTCTTGGTGGTACGAATTTAATGATTGCTAATGGTCCTTACGATCAAAGATCAGTTGAGAGTAGAAGTGATGTGTTAATTTTTGAGACTCCCACATTGACAACACCCGTCGATGTTGTTGGTCATATGTGGGCGAATCTTTGGATCATGTCAAATTGTACAAACACTGATTTCACAATCAAAATCACTGATGTCTATCCAAATGGTCAATCAATGCTGTTAACTGATGGAATAATTAATGCTATTAGACGAGACGGATTTGATAAGGATGCCGCTCCATTAAATAATAGTCAGCCCGTGAATGTGACCATCGACCTATGGTCAACAGCGTATCAGTTTGGTGTCGGACATAAAATACGAATAGCTATTTCTAGTTCGAATTATCCACGGTTTGCAATCAACCCAAATACAGGTGCCCTCCCTGAACTATATTCATATCAATATTTAAACCAACAAATAGCCAATAACACTATTTTGGTAGGGCCTGGTTATCCTTCACATATTATACTTCCAAAACCTTCGTCAGGCTAGAATTTGGTTATTGCGAAAGAACAGTATAAATTATTTTAAGAGCAGAAATTATAGGTTTTTCCTTTGACGGATCGATCTCCCTCTCAATTTTTAACTACTCTTCCAGAGAAAGAACAAATACATACACTCAACTACATCGTAAAACGTAGATGTCATAAAGGAGGGTACTGTTTCTATAGACAAGAAGAACCAAACCTTTCAGACACATATTTCGCATTAGCATCCCAAAAAATGTTAGGAATTGAGTCTGGAGATGAGAAAACCCTTAATTTCATACATAATACACAACGTTCAAATGGATCCTATTTCAGCATTACCTACGCATATTATGCATTAAAAAGTCTCTCAATTCTCAACGGTAAACCGTTATACTCACCAGAATTTTTTATTCTTATCAACCTGCGACTTTATCATCCTAAAAATTTATTACCAGGCACTAGCTCCGTTTTCAGGAATCTCCTGTTTGTGATCAGTCTAATGAATACTCTTGACCTGGTGATCCCCCCAGATAGTAGAGAATTCGTTATTGAGTTTGTCCTGTCCTTCCAAAACCGTGATATGGGTTTTGGAGTTGAGCACTCTACATTATTAGAGACTAGTCATGCAATTAACATCCTTAATTCAATTGATTATACCTTTGAGCAGCTAGAAACCTCTTCTTTCATAAGTAAATGCGAACATTCTGTATTTGGTTTTACTAATATCCCTTCCACTTCTTTATCCTATCTTGAATACATTCATGCAGGACTTGTCATTTCTCAATTATTAGATTATGAGATCAATCATTTTTCCCAATGTCGTGATTTTGTACTGAATTGTCAAACTAATAAAGGGGGTTTTGCGAGATGTGTTGGAGGGATTGCCACATTAGAAAATACTTTTTATGCGGTCAATTCGCTCACAATATTAGAATCTCTTCTTAAATGAAAATCTGCATTGTACAATTCTTTTTTAACGATATAATCCCTTTCAGCTAGCTCGTCTAAATCCATGCTTCTATTCAAACAATTTGATTATATGGACGGTTTCTTATCTCTCCAAGGCAATCCTTTTTCGAAAGCCCTAGAAGCCTGAAGCACACCAAGTTCGTCAAAGCGATTACCAACGATCTGAAGACCAACTGGAAGATTTTCCTTCGTGAATCCACATGGGACCGAAGATGCAGGCTGGCCAGTGAAGTTGAATGGAAAAGTTAATAACCAACCAGTAGGACCAATGGATTCTTTATTTACCTCAAAGGGTCCAATTCCTATTTCTATATCGAAAGCAGGAACCGCGGTTACTGGAGCCAGAAGAAAATCATATTTCTTGAAAACCTGTTTCCAGACTTGCTCCCACAATTCCTTGCGCTTGTATTGGATCTTCACAAAATCCACTGACGTCAAACTCTCTTCTAATCCCATAAAAGCAGCATAAGCTGGGTACATAACCTTTTCCCATTCTTCTCTGAGTGCTTCAAGTCCTGCAGCAGTTTCAGAAATGATTTGATTTAAGAAATCCCCACCCATATCCACCAAATCCAATTTTACTTCTTCTATATCGTGACCCAAATCATTAAAGGAGGAAATTGCATTCCTTACAACTTCTGTAACATCTGGATCAATAACGAACTGACCTAAATCAGGACTAAATGCAAATTTCTTTCCACTAATATCTTCTTCTAATCTTTCGTGGTAGTTTATATCTGATGAAGGTAGAGATAGGTAATCTCTATCATCAGGCCCAGCCATCACGTCCAGCATCATAGTGGCATCCTCTACCGTTCGAGTTATGGGTCCCTCAACTGACATTGTTTCCCACCCAGGTAATGATGGATAGCGTGGAATCCGCCCTAGATGTGGTTTTAATCCAAAAACTCCGCAAAAATTAGCTGGGATCCTTATGGAACCACCACCATCGTTTCCAATTGCAATGGGACATAAACCAGCAGCTACAGCTGCTGCTGATCCCCCACTAGACCCTCCAGGTGTTTTGTTTGTATCCCATGGATTTCTTGTAACTCCGAAAACGGGATTATCCGTTATTCCAATCAAACCAAACTCGGGCATATTCGTTTTACCTAAAATGATTGCACCAGCACGTCTCATTCTATCAACTAGAATCATGTCCTCTTCTGGAACGTGGTTCTCGTACAATTTTGATCCGTAAGTAGTTCTTACTCCTCCAACAGGTATGTTATCTTTGATAACAACGGGAACACCATGTAAGACACCTAATTCCTTTCCTTCTTTGACCCTTTTCTCTGCCTTTTTTGCCTCTTTTCTGGCACTATCCTCTATTAATGTAACGATTGCGTTGATTTTTGGATTGATCTCCTTAATCCTGTCTAAGTATGAATCCAAAACTTCAACTGGCGATAATTCTCCGTCTTTAATACTTTTTGCGAGTTCTGCTGCACTTTTCCAAATTATTTTTCCTGATTGAACCATTGTGATCTCCTTCTTTGAAAGATCTATTGCTCACTATGAGTATTATAAGCTTACCGACACTGATACAATAAAAATTTTCATGAAAAGAAGTAAAAAATAACTTAATATGAAAGAGCTTAATCTTTTCTTCGTATAGACCGCCAAATACCAATTAGCAGGTTTGATCGAGGCACTTTTTCCTTATATTGAATGTATTCTTCCCCAAATTTCTCAATTGTGAGTTTTTCTTCCTCGATCATGAAATAATAACATAAAGGAGTCATTGTTAAGCCAAAAAATACACTTACAGGATGTTGAGATATCAAGGCAAAACCAATGAATACATAGACAAGACTAAGATAAATTGGGTGGCGTATCACTCCATATATTCCTGTTTCAACAAGTTTGGTTGTTATAAAACTCTTCCCCTTTTCCATACCTCCTTCTTTCTTCAAAACATTGGATGTAAGTATTAAAATTGCTGCAATAGCTAGTGAAACGAATCCCAAATACATGATTATATCAAGCCCCGCCCAATTACCGAAGAAAAATAGCATAAATAATTGAATGATTGAGCCTATTAGCATATAAAGGGCTATGACTTTATCTTTCGTCCCCATCTCATACTTTTTCGTTTCAGTCAAAACATCACCAATTCATCTATCTATTACTCTTACCAAAAATACTCTATTAGGATACAGGGGGTCTCTGACTCATCTTTACGATCTTTAGAGCCTCTTGAAGATATTCATCTAAATGAGCTTGTTTTATTCTATAATTTTTGATAGTTAGACGATGATCTAAAAGTAATAACCCACCTTTAATGAAATAGTTTGATTTCATGTATATATATTTATGTTGACTGATCTAAGTAATCAAAAGTATCGAACCTGTGTCCATAGTTAGGTTAGTAAAATGACAAAGATTAAAGTTACAGTTGAACGGATCGATGGTTATTGTAATTTACCCATGCTTGTGGGCGACTGTTTCTACATAGAAGGATCAAAACTTAGCATTCCCGACGGAAAATACATATGCACGTGGGCACTACAAAGCATGATGCCCGTTTTTCCTATCTTTCAGGAGAAAGAAAAGCTTGATGACGAACATTGGGTAAAACGAGTTAAGCATTTTTCATGTCCTGATCCCCAGGGTCTCGTCCAATATCGATTGGAATTGATTGATGATGATTCAAGTTGACCTTAGCAAGTGTACTGGCTGTCGGATGTGTGAGACTACCTGTACAATGTATCATACAGGCAGAATCAATCGTAACATGTCCAGGATAAAAGTTGTAAATTTATACAAGATAGGTATTGATGGGCCTGTTAGTTGTGTTCAATGCAAAGAAAAGTATTGTTTAGACTGTCCTTCAAATGCTATTACTGTAGGAGATCAAGGGCAGATTGTGATTTCTCCAACATTGTGCACGCTTTGCGGAAAATGCGAGAGAAACTGTCCAATAGGAGCGATAGAGTTATTTAACGAATTAGCTTATGTTTGCGATCTGTGTGGAGGCTCACCCAAATGTGTTGAAGTTTGTACTGAGGGAGCAATTATGCATTCTCCCCAGTCTCCAAATCTCTCTCTTGCTGATTTTAAAGAGGATACGGGTAGAATGAATCCTAGTGAAAAGCGAATGTATTATATTGAAAAGCTAGGGAGTGAAGTTAGGAAAGAATGGAGGAGGAAGGTTTAATGGAGTATGGTTATGGAGGAAAAATATTACGAGTAGATCTTACTGAAAAGAGATACAAAATCGAAAGCTTGGAGAAGAAATGGATCAGGAATGTGATAGGAGGACGGCCAGCAAACTCTAAAAGATTATATGAAGAATTGGGTCCAAATTGTGATCCTCTTGGCCCTGAGAACATGCTTCTATTCAGTGTTGGTCCTTTAACAGGTTCCATGTTACCTGCTTCAGCTTATTTCACGATTTCTGCGAAATCTCCTTTAACTGGAATACTTGGGGACTCTGCTGCGGGTGGACAATTTGGAGCTGAGATGAAATTAACAGGATTCGATCAGATCATTATCTCTGGGAAAGCTCCTAATCTACTTTATTTGCTGATATCCGATTCGGGAGTAGAATTCATTGATTGTCCACAATATGAAGGAATGTATATTGTGGATACTACTCACAATATTCGGAAAGCGAACAGAGATTTCTCAATCCAAGTAGCAGCTATTGGAGCTGCAGGGGAGAACTTAGTACTATATTCTTCAGTTATCTCTAGTGGAAATAGGGCTAGTGGCCGAACTGGCATGGGAGCAGTAATGGGTTCTAAGAATTTAAAAGCTGTCGCGGTACGCGGACACTGCTCAGTCAACATCGCAGAACCCCTTGCATTCATTTCTGAAGTAAATAAAATGAAAAAGGAAATATTTGACCATAAAGAATACAGAAAAAGGTACAACCTTGGAACCACCATGCTTATGACTGATTTGAATGGAATAGGGATTCTCCCCACCAACCACTTTCAGAAGGGGGTGTGTAGTTACCTAAATAAAGTATCTGGAGAACATCTCGCCGAGAATTACAAGGTGAAAAATAAAGGATGCTTTAATTGCAATTTACACTGTTCGAGATACTATTTAAGTGGGGATTTCGAGGCTGAAGGACCCGAATACGAAACTCTCTGTGGGTTTACAACTCGGATAGGAGGTTCAGATCTGGAATTCGCTCTAGAGATGAACTACTATCTCAATCAGGTAGGACTGGATTCACTATCTACTTCTGAAGTAATTGGTTGGTTAATGGAATGTCAAGAAAAAGGGTTGATAACACCAGATGAGGTAGCAGGAATAGATATTTCTTGGGGTGAAAAGGAAAAGATTAAAGAAATTGTTGAGATGATAACGTACCGCAAAGGAATTGGAAATGATTTTGCAGAGGGAGCGACAAAGTTCTCTCTGAAATTCAGTGAAGAAACAAGAAAATTGGTTATGCAGGTGAAAGGATTAGATATTATCTGTGGTGATCCTAGAGGATTAAAAGCCTATGGTTTAACTTATGCAATTGCCTCTAGGGGAGCGGATCATCTACGAGCAGAGCCTTTCTTTGAGTTGACAAAGAGATGGAAGGTAGCTAAACAACGATTTGGTACTGAATCAGCAGCGGATAGACTTTCCGAGGAGGGAAAAGCCGCATTAGTGACCTATTCGGAAAAAATTGCACTTCTTACGGATAGTTTAACGATGTGTAAGAACATAGGTCTCTGTATGGATATTCTTAACCTTGAAAATGCTTCAAACCTATTACTGTATGGTACTGGAATAGAATATACTCCAGAATATCTAGAAAAAATACTTGCTGAAGCTATAGAGAGGGAATACAAACTCAACCAAAAATTCGGTTTGAAAAGACAAGATGATACCTTACCTGAGAGATTCGTGAAAGAACCGTTAACTGAAGGGCCAACAAAAGGCTCAGTTGTTGATATTGACAAAATGGTGAATGAGTATTACCAATTACATAACCGAGAATAGTCTAGCTTTATTCAAAGTGTGCTCCTTTTCAAAGATTATTTGTCATATTTTTCGAAACACTTTTATGTAAACTTGCTTGTAATTAGTATACGCAAATGCAAATAACTGGGTGATTAGATGGAAGTGGCTTCTGTCAGGTTGAATGAGGAAGAGAAACGATTCTTAGAGCAATTAGTAGCAAAAGGTAAATTTAGTTCAATAAGTGAAGCACTCAAAGCTGGAATTTATGAACTGATGCGTGAGGAGAAATTAAAAGAAATTCCATGGAAATCGCGAGCCGAGATTAGAACATATTTTTCAAAAAAGGAAAAAAAACTAAAAGGTCTTGAGGCACTCCACGTTGAAGAAGATTAAATTGTACTTAGAGAGCTCAGCTTTATGGAATCTTTATTATGAAGAAACTGGGGCGGAATTGGTTGAACATTGTCTTGAAAATCCCCAACTTGATTGTTTAAGTTCAATTTGGAGTCAATTGGAAATTGAAAGAGGGATAAAAAAGAGGGAAAACCAGAAAGAGATTAGTTCCGAGGAAGCAGAAAATCTTCGCATTTTTATCGAGGCTGATAGCAAAGGATTGAATAGCAAACGACAATTAGTTACAATCCCAATAATGGAGGATTATATTCTTGTTGCCAGAAGATTCATTCATGAGTACAATTTATTTGCCTCGGATGCTTTACATTTAGCATCCGCAGTTCTTCAGGGATGTAAAGGAATTTTGGTAGACGATTATCACTTTACCCGCTTAAATAAGATGATCGAACCAAGAGAGGGTGTAGCAATTTACCCAATATCACTATCTATTTCTGACCTTGAAGATAGATTAAACAAGGGCAAAGGTTGATTAAGGCAAAAAGTTCGATTCATCACTAATTTATGGCTGTATTACCTTTTTGGTATGGGAAAATGTTTTGTTATCAAAATGGCAAGTTATTTTTAAAATAGATCGGAAACTTTGCACACAATTACTTTAGATGGATCAGTAAAAGTTCCACAGGAAATTTTAAGGAGACGTCATCATTCAGCAAATGGACAACGACTAATACTTTGTACTTTGGATGAAAGGTTTGTCTTTTTTATGTTCTATTTCCCACTTTTTTCGTTCTGTACGTAGGTTAAAGATATCTACGTCCTTGTAGATAAGTTTTTCTTCTTTAGGGGAAATTTGTTGTTCAGTTCGCTCTTTTTCAGGAGTATAAATCAGAGAATCACCGAATTCAGCAATATTTACGAAAAAACAATAAGCATAAATGGATCTACGAGCATCAAAATGAGCAGCACGGAAATCAGCTGTTACAGGGGTAAATGCTAGATTAAATAAAAGATCGACTGGAGGTTCAAAGTTCTTCAATTCAACCCTTAAATCTAAATCAAGAAAATCCCGACAAATAGCGATCGCTAATCTCCCATATTCTGTGTTACAAACAATCGTTCTTCGAGGAGAGGAATTAACATCTATGGATTCTTTGATTTGCTTTTCCCCAAAATGAATCGTAGCAGGGATGTGTTTTTCTTGTTCCCAGAGGATTCCATCTGGACTAATTACTGAACTTACATTTTGATTGGTATCCTGATTATGATATGATCCAGGAATGATATACATTTGATTATCTTTCGCCAGTTGTAAAAGAGCTTCTGATAGTTGGATGTAATTAAGATCTATAGAGAGTTCTGGGAAGAGTAAAATATTGACATTATTTTTCGAGGCGATTTCTATCATGTCTTTGACTTTTTTTAAGACAATATCAACCTTTTCCTCTTTAAGGTGAAAAAAACCGGGTCTTTTTTCATTATAAAATTCAGATAGAAGATCACCGCTTTGTGACACACCAATTTGAGCAATACCAACTCGACATTGCCTTTTCTGAATTTTAGGATACCCTTTAAGGAGGTCTTTATAGATCAATTCGAATTTCTTCATCAAATACTGGAATTTATTTGTAAGAACATCGTTTATTGCGGTTGATATATATTTTTTAAGATCTAGAATCTCAAATCGTTCTTGTATTGATGAATTCTGAACAATTAATGCCTTCCATTCCTCTAATTGGTTGAAAAGTTGATCTTGTTGCTTTTTAACCTTCAATGAAAGGAAATCCAACCCTTTTTCATTAGCAATAGACAGGGCTTGAGTTAAAATGCTATTAGAGTACTCTATATTGCCCTCAATTAAAGCTAACTTAGCTTGAAGTGAATATAAAGTCACCAAGGTGGTAATAGATCGTTGATTCGTCGCAGTACTTGAGATTCGAGTGATTAAACTTTGAATTTCTTGAATTACACCCTCTTCCCCATAAAATTTCAATTCGTCAAGGAGTAAGTCACACAAATTAACTTGGATGACGAATTCTAATTCATAATCAAACTTTACATCTAGAATTTCTTTTAGTATTTGTTGTGCTTTTATCTTATCTGTAGCTCGTGGTTTATTCTTTAATATTAAAGCTTCCCCTGCTTTACTAAATATTTTTAACATAGGCCAGCTCTTTACAACTTGGTTAATTTCTGAAAGAAGGTTCTCTACTTCACCATCATAACCAGATTCATTATATAAGGAAATCATCCAAAAATTTGACACTGCTAATTCAAAATCGTAAATGGTGCTCTTAAAACGACATAAAGTTTTGTGGGTTTCGATTGCTTTCTTGAAGGTATCAACTGATTTTCCTAACGCATTTTTGTGGAAATAAACAATCCCTAAATCTCGTAAAGCGACACACACAGAGTGAGGTATAGGTAATTGATCATCTAATTCTGAATTATATATTTCCAAGACTTTGTTATAATACTCTAGGCTTCTATCTAATTCCCCTTTCCCACGATGAATTGAACCGATGACCGTAAACACATGAGAAAGACCATTATCATGTTTTATTTCCTGAAATATTCTCAAACACTCATGAGCATGATCAGCTGCTTTATTCAAATCTCCTTTGTAAAAATAAATATACGCTGTGTTAAACTTTGACCAAGCTATCAACTTTTTATTGTCTAGTTCTTGACTAACTTTCAATTGCTTTAGAAAACAGTCTAACGCTTGGTTTAATTTTCCTTGTACACGATAAATCCAGCCAAGATTGTTCAGATGACTGTACATTTCTCGATAATATCGGATATCTGTAAGTAGTGCTATACTTTGGTGAAAACTTTCCATTGATTCCTCTAACTTGCCTCCTAACAGTTGGAATCCTGCTTTGACTGCTAATAGCTTACATTCCCATTCTTTAGCTTCTTCCCTTTCAGTTTGATTCAATTGAGTTAATATTTCGTCACAAACATCGATTTTTTCAAAAGCTTCAATAAATCTACCTCCTCTCATTAGAGCTTGTATTTTAACGACATTAGCTCCCAGCTTTTGAAGTAAATTTAATGAGAGTTCATTATTCAATAAGATTTCATCAACAGTTGATAATGCTTTATCGGCTTCTCGTGTTTTAGCTAATATGTCACTTTTGTAAATTAAACCATCTATTCTGTCTTTATCAGGAAGATTTTCAATTCCCTGAAGAGCTTGATCGATTTTATCCTGCCAGATCAACTTTTGGATTTGTTTAATACTCAATTACCTCTCTCAACCTCAATAAAGCAGTGAAATCATAATTTGATAACAAGTGTTTCACGACTTTAAAAAATTATGGCAAAAAGATTGGCTATTCTTTTTATTTTAACAAAAATTAATTATCTATAATCTCCCTCGGGGAATGTTTAACTACCATATGTCGTCTAGAGAGGATTTTCCAAATTTTTATGATTAATGATCAACGCATTCATATTATAATTCTTGGGAACACCTATCTGAATGTTGAAAAAAGAATAGATACTTTCTTGATTCAGTATATAATCTGAATTTTTTCATCCTCAATTTTGATTTTCCTTCATACAGAGATTGGTTCCCAGTCAAGACTTTGATGCTCATAATACTGTTTATACAATTGTCCATATTTTCCTCCCCGTGCAAGCAAAGACTCGTGCGTCCCCTCTTCAATAATTTGTCCCTTTTCCATCACAATGATTCGATCCGCATTTAGAATAGTGGAGAGTCTGTGGGCGACAATAATTGACGTTCTACTAGTTAAAAGCACCTCTAGTGCTTCTTGAATGATCGCTTCTGTGTATGCGTCCACTGATGATGTTGCTTCATCGAGGATGAGTATTCTAGGATCAGTCAAGAGTGCTCGGGCAAAACTAACAAGTTGTTTTTGGCCTGTAGAAAGTCCTCCTCCCCGTTCACCAACTTGGGTTTCAAGGCCGTCGTGTAGATACTCGATAAGTTCATCCGCGTGGACTGCTCGAATAGCTTTCCAAAGATCCTCTTCTGACGCATCTCGTCTTCCATACCGAATATTTTCCTCTATAGTTCCTGAAAAAAGAAATACATCTTGTTGTACCATCCCCAGATTTCTTCTGTATGAATCCATCTGCATATCCCGAATGTCAATTCCATCAATCTTAATGGATCCACCTTGAAATTCATAAAATCGCGCGAGAAGGTTGACTAAGCTGGACTTCCCTGCTCCTGTGTGACCTACGATTGCGAGTTTTTCTCCTTTTGCTATTTTTAAATTAAACCCTTTAAAAACCCATTCACCGTCGTTCCTATAACTAAAGTCAACATTTTCAAAAACTATTTCCCCTTCAAGGTCATTAACAGCGTTAAGTTCTGGATTTTGTTTAACATTTGGTTCAGAGTCCAATATATCTAAAATACGTTCATATGCCGCCATACCAGAACTAAGTTGAGGAAAAAAAGTAGCAAGTATCATGATCGGACGAAAAAACCGTTGAATATAAAGGATGAACATCAAAATAATTGCAGTGGTTGATGTTCCTTGAACTATAAGTTGACCACCCAAATACACTATTGTCACCAGTATAATCGCTGTAATAGTTTCAAGGATTGATCTCCAGATGTGTGTTACTGCTGTTAAGCGATAGGCTGTTCTGAAATAATCTTTGTTTGTTTCATTAAATCGTTCAGACACTGTGACTTCTTGTCCGTAACTTTTACACACTTGGATACCTTCGATTGATTCAACCATAGCGTTGTTGATATTGCCTATTGATTTTCTGTAAGCTCGAGAGACAATTCTTGCGAGCTTTCTCAAAGAAAACATTAATAAAATGAGGAATGGAACACCTGCTAATGTAATCAGGGCCAATGTTGGATTAAGCCAAAAAAGAATACCAAATGTCAAAATACTTACTAAAAAATTCCCCATAGTGTCCGCTAGCAGGATTGTGGTATTTCCAAAATCTAGGGCGTCATTTGAAACTCTTGAGTTCAGACTTCCACTAAGGTGTTTATCGAAAAAACTCATATCCTGCGCTTGTAACTTATCAAAGATATTCATTCGAAGATTTTCTAAAAAATAAGGCATAAAATTTCCTATCTCCCGTCGACGTAAGCTAAACATGATCCATATTGTCGCAGATAAGAGGAGGTAAGCTACTCCAGCGCTAATAGCTAATGAAAAATCACGATTTGGTTTTTCGAGCTCCTCCACTGCAAATCCAACAATGAGTGGAATAATAATGTCAGCTACAGTGGAAATCAGAATAAACAGTGAGATTAAGGTAACACTTTTTTTGAACGGAACGATTCTCCGAACATATCGATTGAGCAGTTCACGATCTGAATACTCTCGTTCTCGTTTTTCACTGAATAATCCTCTATAGAGTCCCATATCAATCGCCTATTAGCTTCTTTTGACTATTAAATCAGGTAGGACTAGATGCTTTCCAAAAATACGTCTATAATCTTCTGAACTTTCTAATAAAAAATTGTGATTTCCTTCTGCGACAATTTTTCCTTGTTTTAGTACAAGTATTTTGTCAGAAGTCCGTATTGTATGTAAGCGGTGACTAATGACTAGTGTCGTTCTGTTCCTGACAACATTTTCCATTGCACGAGTGATCTTTTCTTCCGTTTCCGAATCTACCGCAGAGACTGAATCATCAAGGATAAGAACCTCAGGATCAGTTAAAAAAACACGAGCGATAGCCACTCGTTGTTTTTCACCACCAGAGAGGCGAGTTCCTCTCTCACCCACAACCGTGTTGTATTCTTCTGGAAAGTCTTGGACAAAATCATTGACTTGAGCAAGTTCTGCCATTGCCATAATTTCTTCTTGTGTGGCGTTCGGTCTACCAAAAGCGATATTCTCACTTATTGTTCGTGAAAAGAGATAGATATCTTGTTCGATGTATCCGATATGACGTCTCAATTCATCAAGAGGATAATTTCGAATATCTATTCCATCTAAAAGGATCGTTCCTTCTTGTGGTTCATAAAGAAGAAGGAGTAATTTCACAAGAGTGGTTTTTCCACAGCCAGTGGGTCCTACAAGAGCTACTCGTTGATATGGCTCAACCGTGAAAGACAGATTCTTCAAAATAGGCGACTTGTTGTCTTCATAAGCAAACGTAACATTTCTGAATTCTATTCTTCCTTTGAAATTATCAGGCCATACTGTAAGTTTTCCTTTATTTTGCTCATCTTCCTCCATTGAAAGATTTGTGAATAGACGTGAACATGCAGCAAAACCACTCATCATATCATTGGTAGCCCAAAAGATCATATTCGTTGGATCTATAAGGGTTATTAAGAGCAAATTTGCTGCTGTCAATACTCCTATCGTTAATGTACCCTCAAACACAAACACACAGCTTGCGAGAAAGGTTATACCGATTGTCAGATACAAAACTAATAAAGGATAAAATCTAGCGTGAACTCTTGTTTCTCCTATCCGATTATCACGAAAACCAATTACTGCTTTGTGAAATTTTTCACGCTCCAATTCTTCTGCAGTAAAGGAGCGTACAATGGCAGCACCACTTATACTATCTTGTAAAACTACAGCCACATTTGAATGGGTAACCATGCGCCCAGCGGCCCATGGAGCAATTTTTTTTCGGTAGTCTAAGAGAAAATACATATAGAGTAGAATGAAGGGAGTACAAATCACGGCTAATCTGAGATCAAGGGTTACAATCAAAAGAATAACGGCCATTATAACTTGAAAAAAAGGATAAATGTAAAAAGCTCCGTGAGAGATCATAGTATTAATGATACGTAAATCATTTGTAGCTAGAGCTTGTAAATCACCTGATCGTGCCTTATCATGATAGCGTAATGGTTTATATTGAAGTGTGTCAAAAAACTCCTGCCGCATATTCTGCTCAGTCTTCAAACCAAGAAAGTGTCCTACCATCATAGTTATATAATCCATAGCATTGCGAGAAACGTAAACAACAAGTACTATGCCTAGTAATAATACTAGATTAGCTAATTCACGGGTTACAAGTGTATTATCAATGATGTAACCAATAACAACTGGGATGAGAACTCTAGAGAAGGTAACAATAAATATCCCGACAAGAGTACATAAGACTAGAAATTTTTGCTTGGCTAGATGATATAAAAACCACCTTTTATAACTCGAGATCCTTTTTACATCCAAACTCATGCTAATTTCGCAATCCTTGGGCTCATCCTTTTCTAACGATAGGCAAAGCACTTATTTGATTTAATTATTCCGCAATTGATAGCTACATCATGATTATTTCTTCTAACTGTACAGTTAGAAAGGGAAGAGAGAATTTACCTAATGAGATTATGATCTCGAATAATTCACTCTGTCTGTCTTAATAATCTAGACAACTCTTGAGTATACTTTTCTGGATGTAGAAAAATATAATGATGTCCACCTGATTCAGTGAAGGTATGTTCAAGAGCTTTAGGAAATAATTCACAAAATGTTTCTATTGCATAAAACGCGTCTTTATCGCCCTCTGTGCCTAACAATATTATTGGACCATCGAATATTTTAACTTCTGATTCTCGTCTGATATAATCTTTCAGAAAAGCTGTTGAACTGTCAAAATATTCGAATAAGGTCTCTTTTCTTAACTTATCCATTCGTTGAGAAAAATATTCACGGTGGAATTGGTTCCAAGTTGAATCAGGGTACTCTTCGATACGTTTTTTCTTCATAAGTTTTTTCACGATCGAAAGAGGTGCAATTTTAAATATCATTTTTAATAATCTTTGCGAAGGCACCTTTTTTCTTCCCCAAAGAAGTCCTGTGTGGGTTAGAACCACTCGGTCTATTTGTTTAGGTAGAAAATCAATTAGTAATTGAACCAACCCTCCTCCATAAGAATAACCAATGAGTGTTTTATGTGTGATTTCTTCTTTATTAATTAAACTCTGATAAAATTCAATCACCTCGTCCACACTCGACAGAGTTCGGGGGATAAACGGAGCTATGATGCGATATCCTTTTTCTTGTAATGTATAAATTGGATAAAACCACATCTCTGGGCCAATCATTGCTCCATGGAAAAAAATAAGTGTTTTCTCCCCTTCTCCACATGTCCAGTATTCCCAAGTGGACTTAGTGAGATTAATACTCCTTTTTTCAAATGACTGGGTTGTGTTTTTGAAAAATTCCCATTGTTCATCAATATTTTCCAATTTCGGTGTTGAATCAGACATATCAATTCTTCCGATGATTGTAATGAAATTGATCAGACTATTAAGATTATTACAACAATATTCAAAGCGTTTTATATTGATCTATGTGGTTATGTTCATCATGTTGTTCTAAATACTATTTGTTTGTAGAAATTAAAAAATGTTCACATTAGTGAATACTTTTTAAATAAAGTATAATAATAAAGAATATGAACGAGCTTGTCTTAATATTTATGGAAAGTTTAACATGTCAAGTACGTCAATCTGGAGTTTGATGATCAGAACAGGAATCTTGGTAGGAATATATGGTCTTTTTGTGTTCTTACCTGCGGGAACATTTAATTGGATAGAAGCTTGGATTTGTATATTGATTGTGTTCATTGTTTTTGAAGCCATGGTGATCTATTTTTGGATTAATAATCGTGCATTAATAGAATCCCGTGGATCATTTAACAAACCAAAAGAGAAATGGGACATTGCTCTCTATAGTCTATTAATGATTTCGTTGTTTTTGATTCTAATAGTGGCAGGTTTGGATTTTCGTTTTGGATTGTCAGATATTCCAGAAATAATCAGTTTTGGTGCCTTCGGTCTGGTAATAATAGGTCTTGGCATTTATTTCTTAGTCATGAGAGAGAATAGCTACCTTTCAAAAATTGTTGAAGTTCAGGAGGATCAACAGGTTATTTCCACTGGACCATATAAATATGTTCGACATCCGCTGTATTCTGGAAATTCCATCTTGGTAATTGGTCTCTCATTATCTCTCGGATCATTAATTGCTCTGATTCCTGCGTTGGTATTCATTGTATCGATGATGGCGCGTCTCTTATTTGAGGAGAAAACACTATCTGTTGAGCTACAAGGATATGCTGAATATAAGAAGAAGGTGCGATTTAGATTAATTCCATATGTTTGGTAGTATGGAGACATAAATAGGAGTTTTCGTCGTATAACGTTGGTTAGGTTTTGAAAAGGTTATACTTAGGGATTCACCAAAAACTTGTCTGAAAAAAAGAAGATTAATCGATTAGTTTAATCCCAGTCTTCTCGAAGTGAGAACGATTTTTAGTAACAAGAGGAAGATTGTTTTCTAATGCAACACTTGCTATAAGTGTATCCATTACACCAATTGGTGTTCCTTTTTTTCTGAGATCATTCAAAAGAAGACCAAATCTTTTAGCAATTGCTTGGGTAAATGGGATTATAGTAAAAAATTGTATGAGTTCTTCTGTTTGTTTAAGATTATTCTCAACTCTTGATGATTTATAAACACCTTGATATAACTCCCAAAGTGTCACATGAGTTATAAATAACTCATTAGGCTGTTCTAGCAACCCTTTTAAATGTATCATTGTTTCCTTATCATTTCTTAGAATTTTTATAAGGTAATCAGTATCAAAAATCATAGCTGCCACCCTAAATCTAAAATCTAAGATTAATGTTCTTTCTTTCATCAAATACCAATTCAACTGAATCTGCTAGGTTAGATAAATCTTTATTACTAGATAACCATTCAATTAAATCTTCTTTCTTCTTTTTATGAGACAGAATCCTTTTAATAACTTCAGTAAAAGATTCATTTTCCCTTTTATTCTCTTTTAATAGATTATAAGCCTCTTCAGAAATTGTGATTGTTTTATGTGCCATGATTATATTTAACTTATACATGTATTTATGTGTATTGATTAAACATTTCATAAGATTTTATCGGAATTACTTTTTTTTTGACAGAGATGTGCAAAAATCTTTAATCTAGTTTTTTTCTATTAATTCGAATCTGTCGGGATTATTGATTAGTTAACTTCGACAAAAACCATAATTTTAATGAACAAGATTGAAGTTGTAATCAAGCGA
>JAEOTY010000134.1 GCA_016839625.1 Candidatus Hodarchaeota archaeon | reverse complement strand
TCAGTAGTTTCTGTTACAGTCATTTAGAGTTACCTCAACTCTTCTGTAACAGAACTACCCATTTAAATGTTTCTGTTTAACCAACAGAACCAAAATACCTCTTCCCATAGTTACGTTAAGACTGAATATTTGGGTGTTTAAAAGAAACTTGGAGGGAGGAAGATTGGTGAAAACTGTGGAACTTGATTTAATTAAGAAAAAAGTAGATTTTTTGGTAAGAAAAACAGTAAGAGAGAGAAGAGGGTCTCCATTAGTCGAGGAAGGAATATTAATAGGGTTAAGTCTATTTGGATTTTTACTAATACTATCAATCGTTACTGGAGTTCTTGACTGGCTTTTAGTAAATGCAGATGAGCTACTAAAAGAATTAGGATCCTTATTTTCTTAAAAGTTTTAGTTTTATCATAAATAGTTGTTCAAATTCTCCCCAAAATCTTACATTTAAATCCTTCACTTTTTTCTATAAAAAACCATAGTGAATTTCTTGTTAAAATGGTGGACCGAGCGAGATTTTCAGGTATAAAGGTAAACTAAATACCTTTTGAACTCGCGACCTCCTGATATCTTGAACAGCGGTGTCTAACCGTCTGATTGCAAGCCAGGCGCTACTTCCAAGCTGAGCTATCGGCCCCAAATATACAAGTTGGGGAATTATTGTTTTTCTTAAATAATTTTCAACTCTCTTCTAGATAATTATTTTTCCAAATTCGTAAAGGTTCCTGTTTAGATTTAAAGCGTAGTTGTTCTAGATAGCGATAGACCGTACCATGTTTTGAACCATGAATTAGCTGTGTTATAGCTTCTCTTGCATTTTTGATCGCCAAAACTTCTCCTATTATCGAAACTTGATTTCCAAAGATAGAAAGAAAAACTTCTGTTCCATCCTCAATCATCTTTCTTGCTTTTCCTTTCTCACCGATAATTCGTGATTTTAACCTTTTAATATTATTTTTTGATCCCCCAAGTTCTATCGTCTCTAGAAATACATCGTCGTCTAAAAGAAGGAATGCTTTCTCTGCACTGAAACCTCTTCCGATTGCTTTTACAATGTCCCTAGCTTTCCACACGAATGTCGGATCTGGAGTACGAGAAGTTGAAGATATGTAAACTGATCCATCTTCACTATTGATACGAATAGCAACACCTGCAATCGATTCTATCTCTGATTTTACTTCACCTTTCTTCCCAATTAAGACTCCTATCCGAGTTCTTGGAATTCTTAACAGACTTTCTATAACCATTCGATTTGTTTCACCTAAAAGCTCTTTGAGATTTCTTGAATAATTTAAAGAAAAAGGTTTTTATCCGAAAAATCCTTGGTAACTTCGTCAAATAGCTCCTTTTTATCAGGGACCTCAAGTCCTTTCTTCGAGAAAAAGGAAAGAATGTTTGTTAAGTCCCGTTTGAGAAACTCTAATGCCCTCGGATGCGAAGTTAAAACACTTTGACTCATATCGATGAGATAAGGCTTTTCTTCTCCTATTAGAATGTTGAAAGGAGATAAATCAGCATGTACTAGGTTTGCCTGCTGGAAAAGAAGTCTGGTTTGATTTAATATTCGGTCTAATGTGGATTTTGTAAAAGCACTTGGTGTATATCTCAATAACGGATAGGGTTTACCTTTTTTTCCCAGGAGTTCCATTAACAGAATATTTTTCTTTACTAAAATTGGTTTAGGAACATTGATTTCTGCTAATGAACTTCTATGAAGGTTTTTGTATTCTTTCTCAACCCAGAGGTTAATGATACGCCGAGTTTTCTTGCTATATTTATGAAATCTTCTATCACCATTGATATAACGGATCATTTGTTTAAAATTAAGTGTACCTGTGCGAAATATTTTCACAACAATAGGTGATTCAATTGAAAAAGCTTTGCAGTGCTGTTCTCCTTCTGATCCAAGTTCAGCTAAAAAAACACCTGATTCCTTTCCAGAAGCAATAGTTCCAGTAATTGAGCTAATAAATCCCCGATCTTGTAGCCGTTTTAATTCTTTCGTCGTATTAAGATCTATCACTGCATCAGTGGTTTGGTAATCCTCTGATCTCTTCTTTTTTTTCCGCCAATGGTCTTCGTTTCGATAAATAATATCCATTATTTTCTTGTCATCTGGTTTCATTCCTAGATATCCTCAATTTACGGAATAAATTCTTTCTAAAGTATTTAGAGGTAATTCTTGGTTGTATAAGCTCACAATTCGGGCATTCCAACAAATTTCGTCTTTTATATTCCAATTCATGACCACACTGAATACAAAAAGAAAAAATTACTCCCAATCCTTCTCCAATTAAACTGATGTACACTGGTTTTATTGCTCTAATTATCCGGAAATGAAGCCAATCTCCTGGTCTGGTTACTTCATACATATTTTTGACAAAACGTTGAGAGGCTTCTGAAATATGTAAAACAGCATTTATGGGAATCAAAACGTCTTCTTGATTTAAATGATAAATATTAACTGAAGCTATCTGTTTTTTCATGAATTCCACACGACCCACGCCAATATCACCATTCTTCAGTAAGTGGTGAGATTTCTTTGGAATAACAGAGATTTTATGTTTCTTAGGATCCGTAACCACATGACCCAGCACTTTAGAATAAATGCCCCCTTCTTGTTCATAACAAGTTTCATCTGGTAAAAATTCTTCAATTACCGCTATTTTGTCACCTGGTAATACCAAATTATCCTTTGAGTTGAATTCCTTATTATTTTCCATGTCCTTTCACAGATAAACTATCTAGCATAGCTTTATAATATTCTCGCTGATAATATGTAACTATCTTAATTGTTGGACGCTTTTATTTTTTTCATTCGGAGAGCTTTGCAGCTCTTAATAAACTCTCTATCAACATATTGTTAAACAGACAAAAGCTCGGCTAAGAAAGATTGAAAGAAATTTATCTCAACTAATAAAAAATGAATAAAATTATGGTGCAATTCGTAGTAAGTCCACACAAACATAGTGTTTACATTTTCGATGAAATTGGAAGGAAGGAAATTGAGGGAAATTTACTGTTGCTAAAATTTCGACCTTTTTTTCATACTGTTTCCCTAGCTGCGTAATTATTTTTTGAGTTTCAGGATTCGACTTGTGGACAGAGATAATTGTTTGAGAATATTTCAATGCTTGCTTTAAAAATACAAGATCTAGTTTACGCCTTTTAGTTCCAAAAGGCGGGTTCATAAATGTGGTTTGGTATTTCTTTCCCCAGTTGAAGGTTTCTAAGAATTCAACTGAGGCGATTAATAAATCTAATGAGAGTAAATTTTGTTTTTGCGATTGAACGAGGTGATTTATGGCATCAGAGTCTATATCAACGCCTAAAACGCGGTCTGAGAAAAATTTCTTGATTGGTAAGGTCAATCTACCAGTTCCACACCCAAGATCAACGACATTTTGTCCGATTAAGTCACCTGAACTTAGAATAAGAATTAGTGCTATTAAATCACCTGGTAAAGAATACTGTTCTAAATGGATCTTGGGTGATCTAAAACTATCTATTTTATCAACAAAAGCAATAATTTCGTTGTAAAGTTCGGCTTGTTTAGATGAAAATGAGATAACTTCAGGAGTAACAATTTCATAACTCGCTTTGGGAATGATTGGCATTAAGGAATCATTTTCCTATTCAGGGGATCCTCGATACCCCTGACGATTAAATAGATCTTAGTATCACCGCATTGGCTTTTCTTTCTTACCTGAAAGTAAAGCAGTAAGACTAACTCCATTCACGAGAACTACTTTATATCGAACACCTGGTAAATCCCCGATCGCTCCACCTTTTCCCCCTCCAATTCCCTCTATTATGATCTCATCGTGTTCGTCAATAAATAACAGACCTCCATCACCAGGGACAAATGCAGTAACCTGTTTCCCATTTTTTATTAGCTGTACTCTTACACATTTCCGAATTGCAGAATTTGGTTGTTTCGATTCAATTCCAACCTTTTCAATTACAATTCCTCTTGCCTGAGGAGCTCCTTCCAATGGATCAAACTTCTCCTTTAAGCGGAGCACTTTTCGTTTATATATTGTATTCTTCCAGCGAAATTTCTTTCTTTTACGAATTAGCTTATTTGCAGCAAATTCTCCTCGCGGTGATTTTAATCCTGTCATAATTCTTCGCCTAAATGAAATGTATCTTTTAATATTATAATCAAACACGATATCCTAGTTTTTAGAGAAAATAATCGTCTTTGAGCCTCGTTTGGGTTATACATTTGAAAGGTTTTGTTCTAAAATTTAATGAATGATAGATTATGGAGGACTTTGAATAATCACATTATTAACTCCAAAGTGTCTTTTCATCAAAAGACGCGAGCGTTGGATGTTTCTACCGTTTTTTCCGATTGCCTTGCCTCTCTCTTGGGGAATAACTGTTACAACGATAGTTTTTTTACCTGATTTCTCATGAATCTCAACGTTTTGTGTCTTTGCAGGTGCCAGTGTATTTGTGACAAATACCTCTGGTCTTTCAGAATATTCAACTATATCAATATTCTTTTGGAAATGTTCACGAAGTCTCCTAATGGTTGTTCCACCTCGGCCTATCACTTTTCCTGTATCATTTCGACGAACTACAAAGATTACAAGACTTTTAGTTTTATCCCAAATACAATCTAAAGCAAGAGCGCCAGTTAAGCCTTCGAGAATGGAAATAAAACGAAGCTCTTCCTGAGACATTCGAATATTTGACAAGAATAAACATCCTATTGAAGATAATCTAAGATTTTTGAATTTCCTGGATCTAAGATTACCAATGCAGAAACTAGATGAGGACGTCCACACACAGCTCCGAGATCGAAACCATTTTTTTCGTACTGTATTATTGGAACTTGTGAAAGGTTACAATTTCTTATTAATATTCTCTTTAATTTCAACGGTAAATTGTTTGAAATTATGGCAGTTTTAACTTTTCCGCTTGAAATGCTTTTTAAAACAGCGTTATATCCCAATTTTACTTTTCCTGTGCTGATAACCATACTTATGGCTTTTTCCAAGTCTGGTTTCATAATTAATCATCTTCTGTAGTTTTATTATCGCGTTGATATCCTGGCCACATAATGAGATCTACTGTTCCAGTTCCGAGTGGTATTATCTGACCAATGATAACGTTTTCAGTGATGCCTCTTAGCTTGTCACGATCGCCACGAGCAGCAGAATTTAAAAGATGCTTCACCGTCACCTCAAAAGATGCTCGTGCAAGAACACTTTCTTTCTCGCCACTGATTCCATGTCTTCCAATTTGGCGTAAATTACCGTCTTGAGTCATAATATCTGCTACAAGCATTATGTGACGAATATCAACATCCAAACCCTGTTCTTGTAACACTGCAGTAGCTTCATCGATGATTGATTGCCTTGTGGCTTCAATTCCAAGGGTATCACGTATCTCTTGAATATGGTTGGTCTTAATTCTTGTTGGATCTACACCAGATATACTTAAAACATCAGGAAGGTTGCTACCTGCAGTAAATAGAACCCATTCATCCAATTCCTGATCTTTTGACATGATGACTCGTGTTATCCCTTTTACTCCTTTCAATTTAAGATCCCTGATTTTTTCATTCAGCTTGTACATATCATCAATTGTCAGATCTTTTGAATCAATAATAATCTCATTTACGTTATGATGCACTTCGCCCTTCTTGAGCTTGGAAAGTTTTTCAATTATAAGTTCAGGCGTTATACCCTTGTCTTTCATTAAAATTTCGTTAAGTGTAATCTTTATTTGCATCAGTGCAAGATCAACAGTTATGTCATCGCTTATTGATTCAACAGTGGATAATTCAATCATTCTTTGAACTTCTTGGGCCTTTTCTTTATCTTTTGAGTAAGGTTCTTCAAGATAAACAGTCATTATAGGAGATGCGGGATTTTTACGTGCATCAAGAATTTCTATTAAACGTGGTAATCCTAATGTCACATTTAATTCCGCAACTCCTGCATAATGGAATGTTTTCAGGGTCATTTGGGTTCCAGGTTCCCCTATTGATTGAGCTGCTACCGTTCCGATAGCCTCTCCTGGTTCAACAAGAGATCGTAAATATGCATCCTCAACAGAATCAAGAATTTTCTTAACTGTTGGTTTACTTAAATTTGGTTGGTCTGATAGCTTGCGAAACATGTCCGAGCGAATACTTTTAGGGAAACGATCCTTTCTTTCATTGATTAATGTGTATAGTTGATCTTTAGATAAACTTGACATGAAAATTACCCTCAATCTTCTTCAGTAGATAGAACTTCCTCAATAATCGCGTCGATATCCACAGGTCTCCCATGGTATGACTTCATTGGATCTACTCCATCCTCGCCATAACGTAGTTGAACTACATCTCCTTCTGTTGTTCTAACTATTATGTCATAATTGACATGAAGGTCTTGTAAAGCATTAACTAATCTCCTCTGGAGATATCCACTGGTTGAGGTTCGAACTGCAGTATCTACTAATCCCTCACGTCCTCCTTGTGCATGAAAAAAGAATTCAGTCGGAGATAACCCCGTTCGATAATTGGAACGGACAAAACCACGAGCTACTGGTCCGATATCATTCTTTTGAAAATGAGGTAAGGATCTCTTACGGTACCCTCTCAAAATTCGTTCTCCCCTAATTGATTGTTGTCCTACACATGCAGCCATTTGGGCAATGTTTAGTTGAGTTCCTTTTGCACCAGTTGAAGCCATTACAACTGCAGAATTCGAAATTCCCATGTAATCATTTGCAACTCTACCTGCACTGTCTCTAGCTTGAGCAAGAACGCTCATGATACGCATTTCTAAAGTTTCTTCGAGAGATTTCCCAGGAAGAGGTTCTAGTTCTCCTCTTCTGTATGCTTCGATCATTTCATTTGCAGCTGTTTCTTTTTCTTTGATTATCTGACGAATTCTATTTTTACCTTCTTCGGGCATATTAACGTTAGAATAGCCCAGACTAAATCCTTCATGTGAAAGAAATTCTAATAGCATTTGGGTAAGTGAATCTAAAAACTCTCTGGCTCGGTCACTGCCGTGATCTTTAACTACAACATGTAAGACGCTTTCAGATTCATCAGCTCCTATTGCTCTTCGGTCAATAACCCCAGAAAGCAATTGACCTGCTCTAATGTAAACATAACTATCGTATTCACAGAGTTCGCTTTTACAAACATCATGTTTTAAACAAGTTCGTGATTTGGTGGTCACATTAACATCTGGAGGTAGTAACAAGCTAAACACTTGCTTTCCACTCCACATTTCCATAGGATATTCAATTGCTGGTAATGGAAGTTCACCCTCATAATTTCCTGCAAGTAATAGCTGCCATACATCTTCTTTTGAGATTAAAGTTTTCTTTCGTGTTAGTAAAAACGCAGCAGACACATAATCATGAAGTGCTCCGATGATTGGTCCACCATATCGGGGTGAAAGAATCTGTTCTTGAACTCTCATTAGTACACGAGTTTCTGCTCGAGCCTCTTCACTTTGGGGTACATGGAGATTCATTTCATCTCCATCAAAATCGGCATTATACGGTGTACAAACACACAAATGTAATCTGAAGGTTTTATACGGCATAACTCGTACTTCGTGAGCCATGATGGACATGCGGTGAAGAG
>JAEOTY010000133.1 GCA_016839625.1 Candidatus Hodarchaeota archaeon | reverse complement strand
TCATTCTCGCGAGTTCGAATTCTTTCTTTGATTTGATCAATTCTTTCCCGTTCGTTGTTCATTTTTTCGAATTTCTCAATATGATTCTTCAATTTTGGTTCTAATTCTACCAGATCCTTTTGTAAACTCACCATCTCATTTTCCAGTTCTTCTAAATCGATTTCGATTGATTCTTTCTTCTTAATATCTTCTTTAATGTCTCGAAGTCTTTCATTAATAGCAGACATTGATTGTTCTGTCGATTTCTCAATTACTCTCAATCGGTCAGATGTTTTCTTGTAAAGGTAATAACCAAGGATTTTATCAAACAGTTCTCGTCTTTCTGAAGGTCTTTCAGAGGCAATTGCAGAGATTTGACCCTGAGGGATATATACTACATTTGAGAAGACTCGTTGTCCAATCCCTACTTTTTTCCCTATTTCTTCGTTCACCGCTTTTGCTTTCTCTGCTATTCTCTTCCCATGTTTTTCTGTTAACAGAGCACTAGAACTGCTTTTAGTGGCTATTCTTTCAACAGTATAACTTTCACCATTAATAGAAAAATCTAAAGTGACCTCCATTCGATTTTGATCATGCTGAATTAAGCTGGCTATTGTTTTTCCTGGGACACTACCAAAAAGAGAATATGTGATCGCTTCAAAGATTGAAGATTTCCCCGCACCATTTTCTCCCAATATAACATTGTGTCCTGGTGTAAAGGTGAAGTTAGAATTTTGATAGGTTTTAAAATTAATTAGTTTTAATGTTTCCAGTCGTAAAACCATATTTTATCCCTCTTCTTCAGTAGAGAATTTAGCTAAAAGACCCTTTGAAAATCTAGAGTAGCGTTTATCGAGTAACCTTTCTTGATCCGAAATCGTGTTACTTCCCTCGATTATTTTGAGAGAATCTTCGATCAAGGAAATATATTCGTCTACATAAATTGTTGGGGTTTCAAACTCATGAGTCAAGAGCTCTTGGTAAGCTTCTCTCTTTGACAAAATTTGCTTTCTTTCTTGTTTCTTTTCTACCTCTAGAAACTTGGAAACGATTATTGTATGCAATGAAGCTTTTGGTACATGCCGATAATGATCTAAATTGATGAATGGATGTTCTTTACCCTCATAATTACCAGTAAATACGAACCTGAGTATTGCACCTTCGATATCATTGTTAATTAGATACGCCTCCGCCTCTTCTCTAATTTCAGGAACACTGAGACTCTGAAATTCATGCTGAAAGATGTATTTTGGTCTTGTTTCGATGTTTACATACTCGATTCTTGAAACCCAGTTATCTCCTTTATTGACAAATCGCACATCATACAATCCCCTTTCTGGTTGCTTCCATTCGGATGAGGATGTGTGTTCAGTAGAACCTGGACAATAAATATTGTATTTAGGATTCTCCCAACGTTCATGTAGGTGGCCCACAGCTACATAGTCAAAGGATGATTTTTCTATAGTATTTAGCTTAACATCAGCTACTCCTGGCATACCTTGAACAAAGCCATGAAGCATTAATATCTTCAAGCCATTAAACCCATTGATTTCATCTAAGTACTTAGTTAGTAATTGATTCAGAATTCGATCTGTCCTCTTCCCATAATAGTTCACCCCGAGTATAAGAGCAATCTTCTCTTCTCCCACTTCGAAATAGGTTATTTCATCTTGAACATATCGTAACCCAATGTCCAAATCCGAGAGGAACTCTAGAATGTCTCCACCATATCGACGAGCCCTAGAATATGACACATCGTGATTTCCTTGTGAAAGAATTAAGGGGATTCCAGCTTGTTTGAGTTTCTCTAGTATTATGACAGCTTGCCGGAGCTCTGGTGCTTGAGGTTTCGCATGTTCGAACAAATCCCCAGTAAAAAGAACAAAATCTGGTCTGAGATTAACACAGGTATTAATGGAGTATGAGAACGCCTTGGCAAAATCATCGAATCGTGCTAATAATCCATACTGTCGATTTCCAAGGTGTGAATCAGTAAGATGGCAAAAATGAATACTTTTTCTTTTCAAGCCATCACAACCAGGTTAAATTTCAATATCAATCTGAGCTTTTTCCTCTAGTTCAACCGTTGATGCCAAACGTGCTCTAGATTTAGACCAAGTTCGTAAATTAGCGATTTCATCTTTCATCAAACGAGATAATGGTACCGTCTCCTCGATAGAATTGAGAATGTCTGTGGTTTCTACTTCACGCCCATCCTCTGAAAAAGCCTCAAACATAGATTCTACAATAGCTTGTTCAATTTCCGCGCCAGAGAAACCCTTTGTCAAACTCATGAGGGTTTTCATATCGAACTTAGCAAAATCTCGATTGCGTTTCTCTAAGTGGATTTTGAAAATCTCCTCCCTTTCTTTCAATGCTGGTAAATCAACAAAAAAAATTTCATCAAACCGACCCTTGCGAAGTAATTCTGGAGGGAGCTGGCTTACATTATTAGCTGTGGAAATAACAAAAACTGGTTCATCCTTCTCTTGCAACCAAGTAATAAAAGTTGCAAAAACACGTGCAGTAGTTCCTGCATCAGTTTGACCACTTGATTGTATTCCTGCAAATCCCTTTTCTATTTCATCAATCCATAGAATGGCTGGACTGACAGATTCAGCTATTTTAATCGCTTTTCGTATGTTCCTTTCTGATTCTCCTACAATTCCACCAAAGAGTTTTCCCACATCAAGTCGTAATAGTGGGAGATTCCACAAAGAAGCAATCGCTTTGGCGGTGAGGCTTTTTCCACATCCTGCAATTCCTATAAGCATAAGTCCTTTAGGAAATGGTAAGCCATATTCCTTTGCTTTCTCGGTAAACCCCTTTTTACGTTTTAGAATCCAATTTTTAAGATTGTCCAACCCCCCAATCGATTCTAATTTATCTACAGTATGGTAATATTCCAGTATTTCGGTTTTCTTAATTATCTGTTCCTTTTCTTGAATGATAATCCCTGGATCAAAACATTTAGCCTTCACAAGGCTTTTTGCAAATACGTTTTCTGCTTCGTCTAAGGTTAAACCAAGAGCTGATTTGAGTACGAGTTCCCTTTCTTCTTTTGAGAGCGTGATATTTACTTTAGGGTTGTCTTTAAGCGGTTCTATAATGCTTTGCAGTATTACATCGAGAAGCTCGACTCCAGGAAGATCAAAATCAATAACAGTTATTAATTTCTCCAACTCTGTAGGAATCTCAAGGACAGGAGATACAACAAAGCATGTTTTTCGTAATTTGTTCAAATGAGACTTAAGATCTCTTAATCGTCTGATCACAACGGGGTCCTTCATGAATGGATGGAAATCTTTGAGAAGGAAAATCGCTGGTCTTGAGAATTCTATGATATAATTCAATGCTGCTAATGGATCAACCGCTTCTGCGTCAATAACATTACCTGTCGAGTCAGAAAACCCTTCAGTGGTACTCCAGACAACCAATCTCTTTTCAGTCTCTGAAGCAATATTGTTCAGCATCAGAGTAACACGTTCCTCTTCCCACGAAACAATGTAAATCAAGGGATACCTAGCACGAATTAGTATAGTTACTTCCTCCCTCTGATCTACTTTTGATTTTTTCACTGTTTCCACCATTTATCTTCTTGCAGTGATCCGTGTTTTCGTTCGGGTCTGTTGTTCATAATATTCTCGTGTGTATTCTCTTTTGGTTACTTGCCCCAATGCATCATCTAAGAATTTCGTAGCTTCAGTACAGCCTTTGCCTTTGAGTCCCTTAACTTTATACGAAACGTTTCCTTCATTATCGATGGTTATCTCGATTTCTGTTTTCTGGACACTCACCGAGACCATCCCCTATTAACTACTACTAGCTTGATTTCACCAGTTTTTGTAGTTCTTCTGGATTGAATGCGATATCCTTTCTGTGTGACAGCGTTGACGACTTTTTGAGTGGCATACTCTTTTTGTACGACCTGCAGGAAATCCTGCTGACTTCTTTGCACAGCACGGGTTGCTCCATACCAATCTGCAACTAAAGAAAAACTATCGGTATTCTTAATAAAACCCACATCATAACTCTGTCCAGTTTTTACAACCACGTCACCGTGACGTTTACGACCACTATATCCCCTAATTGGGACATTTTCTTTGACAACATAATTCAAGTTTTGTAGTGCCTCGATAAGACATTCTTTATCTGTAATTTTAGTTTTAATTGTAGTAAAGTGCGAAATTTTCGACAACTCCCAAGTAGATTGATTTGAATCAGATCTCCAAGACTTGTTAACAACACCATAGCTGTCATATCGTATCTTTTATTGGTTCTCTTGGCTCTCTAATTTCCAACATTACATAAGTTGAAATTCAAAAAAACCATCATATCTTTGAGAAGAGAGCCGATAGAATGGAACTAAAGATTGAGAAATAAAATCAGTTGTGTGGATTCCAGAAGTTTGTAATTATCCCGACTAAATCGAAATCTGAACCCTAGAAAATAGCTGGGAGAAATTTCGAAAAGTGATGTCGTTTAACCAACGATCAATGACATTAATAACATATTTCATGTCGTTATCATTAAATATCAGCTTTGCAACCAAATGAGGTTATCTCTTCTGGTGTTTGAGAATATTAGTGAGATTTATTCGAAATTCGTAAGGATATCAAAATGAAAATTTCGCATTCAATGCTGAAAGTTCGGTTTAATAGGGTAATTACTGATTATTAATTCGGTATTGCGTTTAAAGGTATTATTCGGATGACGATAAGTGATATAGCTAAACATAAAAAATTCTGAGAATAAATCTCGCATGGTTAATGAATCCCGATTAGATAGAACCCAAAAATCGGATAATTCCCCAAGATATGATTTTAAGGTACGCCAATCAATGTTATTCATCCCTTTCCCATATAAATTGCCCTTTTTTACTGTATCATAATAAGGAGGATCGAGATACCAAAATAGTTCTTGATCGGTAACGGTTGTAGTTTGTTGTTTAAAAACTTCAGAATAGTCCAAATTGGTAATTTCTACTGGTTTACGATTTAATATCTTATTAATTAACCTTAGTTTATCGGGTTTAGTAATATACCAATTGGAATGAGCTTTTTGAAAGCTATATCCTCCTCCAGCCCCATTTGGAGAACAATTCAGAATTATTAACCGTTTTATTG
>JAEOTY010000012.1 GCA_016839625.1 Candidatus Hodarchaeota archaeon | reverse complement strand
TTAAATATTCAGTATCCAAAAAAAGACAAAACTTGAAACCTAGACAAATATCAGTCAGAAAAGAGTCGAGATTAAAAGTTTTGAACATAGATAATTATTTTGATTGGGATAAAAAACTTGAAAATAGTACTCAATACAACTGTGTACCAACTTCTGAGTATTTTCACCTGAGGAGCTCATATGAGAATATTAGCAATAAATGGTAGTCCTCATAAAAATGGAAACACAGTTACGCTTATTAATGAAATTTTCCGAGGGGCCCGAACACAAAACCATCAGTGCGAAATAGTACATTTGATCGATTTAAACCTAGATTATTGTAATTGGTGTGGGGAATGTTATGATACGGGAGTTTGTCCAATTGAAGATGGTTTTCAGGAGCATGTGATTAATCAAATTTTTGAATCAGATATTTTAATTGTGGCAACACCTTCTTTCAATCGATCTGTAACTGGGTACATGAAGAATTGGTTGGATAGATTTTGTACTAGTCAATTAATTTACAAAGTCGATGATCAACAGAAAGTAAAGATGCAGTCTCGGGTACCAACGGGTAAAAAAGGAATAATTATTGTACAAGGATGTACCAATTTATTTCAAGAAACAATTGAACCCATCAATGTGGTTATGAAAGTTTTAGAAATTCCAATAATAGAACGAGTGATTGTTCCACACATTGGACTAACTGATGATGATACCGTTGATAAGAAACCAAATGTTATAAATCAAGTTCTTGAAATTGGTCAAAATTTACCGAGTTGAAGAGCAAAGAACACCCCTAGATCTGATGGTGTAACCTTAATGAATGAAAATGAAATTGAATTAAGCAAAAAAAACGCAGCAGAAAGAGCTGTTGAAGAAAATGTTCAGAAGAACATGGTTTTAGGGATTGGGAGTGGCTCAACAGTAGTTTATGCCGTTAGTAAAATTGCAGAAATGAATAAAACTGAAAATCTGAATCTTAAATGTATCCCAACTTCCTTTCAATCTCGCCAATTGATTCTAGAAAATGGATTGGAACTGGTTTCATTACATCAATACCCCGAAATAGATTTAGACATTGATGGGGCTGACGAGATAGATAAAAAATTAAATGTAATTAAGGGAGGTGGAGGGTGTTTGGTGCAAGAGAAAATCATCGCTTCAAATTCAAAGGAATTTGTAATTATTGTGGATTTTAGAAAAGAATCTGAAAAATTAGGAGAGAAATGGAACAAAGGAATTCCAATTGAAATTATTCCAATCGCACATATGCCACTTAGTAAAAAAATGTCAAAGCTTGGTGGTAAACCAATTCTTCGTTTAGCAAAAGCTAAATTAGGTCCCCTAATCACAGATAATGGGAATTTTATATTAGATGTGGATTTTGGAACCATTGAAAATCCATCGGTACTCAATGAGAAATTACGAGCTTTTCCAGGTGTGGTTGACACAGGATTATTCATTGGACTGGTTTCAAAGGTGTATATCGGCCAAAAAGATGGTAGTGTTATAGTACTGAAGAAATAAGTTAAATTCTAATGGATGGAATATTGATGAAAGAAATTATATTCCCTGAAGGATTCATCTGGGGTACCACAACTTCAAGCTATCAAATTGAAGGAGCGTGGAATGAAGATGGTAAAGGGGAAAGTCTTTGGGATTATGTCTGTCATAATCTGGGTATTGTGGCAAATGGTGATACGGGTGATGTTGCTTGTGACCACTATCATCGCTATAGAGAAGATGTAGCTTTAATGAAAAAGATGGGCCTTACTGCTTATAGATTCTCGATGTCATGGCCCCGTATTTTTCCAACAGGGAGAGGGAAAATCAACCCAAAAGGCGTTGAATTTTATGATAATCTAGTAAATGAATTAATTAAATATAACATTGAACCAGTTGTTACGTTGTATCACTGGGATCTTCCGTTACCACTGCAAAATATTGGTGGATGGACAAGTAGAGAAGTAGTAGACGCGTATGTTGAATACGCAAAGTTCCTGTTTGATCACTTTGGTGATCGAGTAAAGAAGTGGATCACTTTCAATGAACCTCAGATTTTTACTGTCCTCTACTATTCGCTTGGTTTTTTCGAAGAAGGAGTCGCTGGGGGTTTTCAAGCATCTCATCTTGTAAATGTCGCTCATGCAAGAGCAGTTCAGGCTTACAGAAAATGCGAATATTCTGATGGAATAATTGGAATAACACTTAATTTGGGTACAGTATATCCTAAAACAGACTCAGACTTAGATAAACAAGCTATGCATATCCTTGATAGTCTAAACAATCAATGGTACTTAGATCCAGTTTTAAAAGGATTCTATCCAAATGAGATATTAACAGCCCTCAGACAAAAGTTCGAGATTTCTTTTCCAGAAGAGGATTTATCGTTATTGAAGTCTGTTCTTCCATTGGATTTCTTAGGCATAAATAACTATTCCTGTAGTAGGGTTGGTGTATCTAAACCTGAGGACCTTTCAGATATTTTGTCTTTTCTAGAATCTCATGTCCAAGGAATAATGGCGGGTGAGGAAAAAGAAGAGGGCCGAAAATATTCAGAATTAGGATGGGAAGTCTGTCCTGAAGGATTCTATGATCTTTTGATCAGGATTGATAAGGATTACAATCATGTTTTGACATATATCACTGAAAACGGTATTGCGTGCAAAGATAACAAGATTGAGGATGGAATTGTGCAGGATGAGGATCGAATAAGTTATTTACAGAGGTATCTTGAAGCTGCAAATAGGGCAATCGCTAACGGGGTAAATCTGAGAGGATACTTTATCTGGTCTTTTATGGATAATTTTGAATGGCACCATGGATACTCAAAACGCTTTGGATTAATTCGGATTGATTTTGAAACACAAGAACGAATATGGAAGAAAAGCGCTCAATGGTACCGTGAGGTAATCAATACTAATGGTTTTGGTATGGAAACTTGATCTTTTTATCTTACTAGTTTTGATAGAATCTTAATAAATGTCTACAGCTCAATACCAGTCTTAACAATTTCTCGAATGATTCCAATCTGTTCTTTTTTAACCTTAAATTCAGCAGGTGTGAGACAAATTAATTCAAGATCAACTAAACCTTGCCAATGTTGCATCAAAACGATTTTTCGTTCCCTAAAATTTAAATTTTGGAATTCTTCTGATACAACTAATAAATCTACATCACTAAAAATTAGATGGTTTCCTTTTACTCTACTCCCAAATAGGATAATTTTCTCTGGATTCCACTGGGGAGTTATATCTTTTAGAAAAGTGTCTAACCAAGTGTTTACTTGTTCAACTGAGAGCGAATCCAATTGAGAACCTCCTCAGTTTCAGAAAGAAACCTTTGAGCAATGTTTTCATCATACATTTCGTATGGGATACCGAAAGCAGCATCTGGATATCGTGTTGTTACAAATTCTGGACTCAATGTCCGTAAAAATGAAAGAAGACGATTGGGGATTCCAACTTCTTTCCCCAAGTAAATTAATGAGTGAGTAGGATCAAAATAACGCTTTTTTGTTTGAATGAAAAGAGCTTTCAATCCTTTTTCAACAGATTGATGGCATAAAAAAACTGTAATATGAAATTCTTCAATTGAAAGGTTCTTCTTTGCACTTAAAAAATCTCTTTCAGCTTGTTTCCACCAGTTTTTTACTTCTGTTCGCATTTCTTTCATAGTGATTTAACTCGATCTTCTAAACACAATAAAATCTTTTCTATAGATTTATTAGATAAATCTAGTTTTTTAAGTTTTGTTAAAATTGACAATAGAAAAATGAATCTAGCTTGAAACTAAATCAATTTATTTTATGAGGAATGTCGCGCGGAATTGCGCGCATTTAAGCCAAAACCTGGGAATCACCTCCTGAGGAAAAGATCTGTGATCTCAAAGTGTTATAATATCTCTCCCACGCTGAAGTAGCTTCTAGGATCTCTGCTTTCGAGGAAAAGGTGCCCAACTCTAAGACTTCTTTGGAGTACTGCCTAAATCGTTGTTCAATCGGATTCAGTTCAGGGGAGTAAGGAGGCAAAAACAACACTTTGCAATTTGGTAAGCCTGCCAAAAATTTCTGGGTATATTTCGAACAGTGATAGGAAGCATTATCCATGATAATAAGGAGGTGTTTCCAAGGCCGATGAGATAACTGAACCCATATCTTCGTTAACGCCTCACAAAATTCTCCACTGTCCTTATTATCCATAGGGATCAACCAAATCCGATCAGCTTGTGGATCATACGCTCCTAATAAGTGCATTCTTCCGTGAATAGCTTGTCTAATATCCATCTGTAACCGATTTTGACTCCAACAATGTCCCGCATAACGTTTTACTTGACATGGGCCTTTTTCATCCAGATAAAGGAGAAGGGTGTTATCAGGAAGAAAACGATCCAATAACTGTTTCGCTGCTTTCCACAGGTCGTAATTCGGAGGTTTGAACACAAACCGCTCCTCAATCTTCCTGTATCTAAGTCCTGCTTTCCTCAAATAATACCATACCTGCTGAAACTTCCAGTTAAATCCAAACACTTTGCGAAGAAAGGCTGCCATGGTACGACAGCTCCACGTCGAGAATGGTAGATCTAAATGGGAAGGGGTTTGTTGCATCAATAACCTCATTGCACGACAGCGCTTCTGACTCTTTTGCTGATCTGCAACACAATCTGCTTGTCTTAGAACTAAAAGACCAGCTTGTTTCCAACGTGTTAGCCATCGCCTAGCGGTCGATGAATGGCAACCTAGTCGTTTAGCGATGGCAGGGCTAGTGTAGCTGTCATTGGCTAGTAGGATGATTCGAGCTCGGGTGCGCCACCTGCTTCGTCGATCATAACCGACAATTTTATTAAGCGTTGTAATTTCGTTTTTAGTGAGAGGGTTAATTCTGAGAACCATTTTTCATCGAATAGTTCCCGATTGGCCCTCTCAGAAATGTCTTTCGAAAAACGCGTAGTTCCGCGCGACACTCCTATGGAATCAATAGTAAGTAATATTTATGATTGATATGAAAATTCGATCAAAGAGTAAATCCTGGTGAATCTAAATGAATTCACGAGATCGCGTGTTAGCAGCAATCAATCATGAACCACTAGATCGATTTCCCTTGGATATTGGTGGACCAATAAGTGGAATATCGAAGATAGCGTATGATCGGTATCTACAGAAATATGCTCCAACTCTCTATCCCTCGGACTTATGTGACAAATTTCAACAGTTAGCATGTATTCATGAGGAAACACTTCAACGATGGACGGTTGATACTCGTCATATTTGTGCAGGATTCCAGGGAACAGATATAGATGAAAACCATTATTATGACGGGTTTGGAGTCAAACATCGAAGTGTCTTCTCACCTCATTATAACCAAATTATCTATTTTGACCAGATTGATTGGCCGCTAAAGAATACCCGTGAAATTAAAGACATCGAGAATTTTAAGTGGCCTCAATTAAAGGAAGCCCAAATAGAAGAAGTATTAGTTCAAGCAAAAAAACTTAGAACGCAGGGGGAGTACGTTGTCATTTTAGATGCACCTACTGGAGGCGTTATGGAGTGTGCAACGTGGTTAGTTGGATTGAAAGCATTTTTCTCAGACATATTCTTCCATTTAGATTTCTTTGAACACTTACTGGATCAAATCGCAAATACGTTGTTTGTGCCATATTGGCAAGAAGTGTTAGTTGAGGGAGGATTAGGTGAATATGTTGACATCGTCTTAATAGGCGATGATTTCGGAATGCAAGACAGAATGATTATTTCTCCAAAATTGTTCAGAGAATTGGTAAAACCCAAGCTGAAAACAGTAGTTGCATCAATTAAAGAATTTGCAGATGTTAAAGTTATGCTTCATTCTTGTGGCTCAATCTATCCAATTATTGGAGATCTAATTGACATAGGGTTTGATATTCTCAATCCGCTCCAACCCCATGCGACAGACATGGATCATCAAAAAATAAAAGCAAAATTTGGTGAGAAATTATGTTTTCACGGAGGAGTTGATATTCAGAGAGTCATGCCACGTGGTACACCAGAAGAAGTTCAAGAGGAGGTTCAACGAGCCTTTGATACTCTTGGCACTGATGGCACAGGATACATTCGTGCAACTGCTCATAACATCTTAGCAGATGTTCCACCAGAAAATATTCATGCTTATACAAGTGTTCGTGGTTAATTTATCGCTGTAATCTTATCCCAGTTTTCTGCGATTTCATCAACTGTCCAAAATTCATTGCTGCTTTTTTCGACTCCGTTAGTGGCTACTATTTGATATTGGAATAATTGCTGACCATGGATTCCTATGATATGGCCCGTTATATGTCGTCCTTTGTCGCTAGCAAGAAAAAGCACCATGGGTGTGATTCTTTCAGGTGTCATGTCTTCAGTTACTACTGGACTTTTCATGCGTGTGAGTGCCATTGGTGCTATACAGTTAACATTGATATTATACCGCTCAAGTTCAATGGCAGCATTTATAGTAAATCCAACAATACCAGCTTTAGCTGCTCCGTAATTGGTTTGGCCAAAATTCCCCATAAGTCCAGTAAATGAAGTCGTATTAATGATACTTCCTCCAAATCCTTGTTCTCTCATGACTCTAGTAGCTGCTTGGGTACAAGAAAAAGTTCCTTTAAGATGAACGTCGATTACCCGATTCCACATCTCTTCTTCCATTTTGAGAAGTGTTTTATCCCTGAGGATACCCGCATTGTTAACTAAAACATCAATCCTGTTAAAGTTATCTAAAGCAGTTTGAATGAGGTGGACACCCCCTTCAAGAGACGCAACATTATCGTAATTTGCTGCCGCCTCGCCACCAAGGGATTTAATCTCTTCAACAACCTTATCAGTAATAGAAATGGTTGAACCTGACCCATCCAGATCAGTTCCCAAATCATTGACAATTATTTTTGCTCCTTCACGAGAAAAACCAAGAGCATGAGCACGACCAATACCTCTACCCGCACCAGTGATCACAACAACTTTTCCATCAAAGATTCCCACTACGATTCCTTCCTGAGTCTCTGGAAATCTATCTCAAATTCACCATTTAACATATTTTAGTTATTCAGAAACATTGACCTCTAATAATAATCAACGATAATTCGTTGAAATAATGAGAGAGCACAGAATTCAGTTTGCAAAATCATCATTTTGTA
>JAEOTY010000011.1 GCA_016839625.1 Candidatus Hodarchaeota archaeon | reverse complement strand
TGGAAGTTCATACCCCGTATCGCAAAAGATAATCAAGTCATATTCAAGGCCCAAGAATAACATTGCACTTGAACACTGACCTGCTCCGAACGCTAAATATGTTACTTCCATTTTTCTTACCAATGTCGTCTATTCTTGGTTCTATGGATAATCATCATAATATTCCCATTGTTCCTCCTCAGACATTGTATAGGAATCCATATCATAGGCACATCCTGCACAATAATCTTTGGTTGCACATGAAAACCTTGTTTTGTAAGGAGGGGGAAGGTATTTTCTTTTACAACTTTTACAGAGTTTACCATATCTCCATAATTTAATGGGATATATTATTCTTCGACTAATTGGACCCCAAAAAGCCCACTTGATTCTTTTCCATCTATACGAAGCGTGTACCATTACTTTTCCTCCTGTGTCGTAGAAGATTGTAGCCTTCTAGCTACGTGTAAATCAGTATGACATTTTATACAGAGCCAAATAACATCCAAAGGTTTTGAATAATCTTCATGATGTCCGTTAAGTGGCTCTTTCGATTCCTCCCCACATATCTCGCATTCGATTGGTCTTTCTATTTCACCAATTCTGATCTTATGATTTAATACTTGTTGTGCTTTAATTTTCTCAGGATTCTTCTTGGAATATATCCTAACACCTTGAGCATTAAAAAGTCTAAATCTCTCAGAATGTCTATATTCAAGGATTCTCTCCTTGTTCTCCTCATAATACTGTCTTAGTCTTTCCTTGATTCGTTTCTTGTTCTTTTCATACCAAGGCTTTTGCCTTTTTTTCGTGCACATTTTACATTGATATGATAATCCATCGGGCGACCTTTTTCGTTTATAGAATTCTGATTCAGGTAATTCCAAACCACATTTAGTACAAGTTTTCATGAATGTCACCTAAGATTGATTAGAGGGCGACCTAGATCTTTCACTAGGCTCTTTTACGCCCTCAGGTTTAGGATCATTAGATTGATTTTCCGAAAGTATAATATCAAAAGCCTCAAAGAATTGTAATTCAGATTTTTCTCCGCTCTGATGGCGAACCAACTTTGCGAATTCAGAACATTTCTCCGCATCGATGTAAAGATTATTACAAGTTGTTCGTTTCCAGAAGATAACCCTGTGGGTATTGCGAGGGAGATTCCACTCCTCCATAGACTCCCACATTTGAGCGATAAGCTTTTTCTCTTTCTTTGTTATAGAAAATTCTTCAGTCCATTTTTCTACTACTTCATTTTCACTCATCTTTATGTCTCCTTGGATTGATTTTGTGCTGGTGAATCATAACCTAATTTATTGGCTAATTTATGATGATCAATGTGAATCGGAACATCCATGTAAGTTAATAACACATTCCACCAGTCTAGTAATTTTTCTCTTTCTTTTTCATTAACTTCCAACTTCGTACCATCATCAAACTGTAACCGATACCAGTTATGAAATTCCTCCCTTTTCTGGTCATTTAACATATCATACCAATACTTCGCTTGATAGAAATATTCCTCTTGTTCTGTCATTTTTTATTCCTCAATGTCGTAGATTCGGCATTTGACTCCTGAACTTCAAGAATAATAACTGTCTTAGTTGATTGAGGCGTTGCTTGATAATAAAAACCAGGAAGGAAACTGTTAATTAATTTACAAAAATCCTCATGGTTATTGATAGTAAAACCAGGATATTCTCCATCCTCTTTCAAGAATTCTAGTGATAGATTCTCTAGTTTCTCTGTCCAGATATCTATTACTTTAGAAATATTGGTTTGAGAGGGAAATTGTTCTTCAACTAGTTCTCCTACCTTAACTTTCCCGTTTTTATACCAAGTTAAACCCCTAATTGTTGTATGCTTCTTCTCATCCTTTTTGAAATAATTATGTTGATATTTTATTGCAAACATTATTTTCTCCTCATTTGGTTCAGAACGCCATAAAGAATGATAATTCCAATAACCCAAATAGCGAAAATTAACACTCCCAAACCAATTAATGGCCATAAACCATATTCTATAATAATTTCATAAACTAGGGTTCCGCCAAACCCTAGTACAAATAACCCAAAAAAGAAAAAACATCCTATTATGAAAGGGGATAAGATAATATCAAAGAAAAAGTTGGGTTTGGATTTTATTGCCTCTTCAAAATCTTCGCGTACCGTCTCATTCATTTCTTTCACCTACTCCGTATTTGTTGTTTTCTCCTTCTCAATTTCTGTACTAAGAATGATTGCACCACAAAAAGCCATAATAAGAATAATCGTTAATATTACCGTTATTATTTTGCTTATCAAAGGCATCTCCCAAAAGAAACTCCACCATGGGCCAAAAGTGTAAAAAATTAGAAATATCAAAACTCCTAGAATTATCAAAAACATTAATGGTAAAACCAATAGATACCCAATTGTCTTTTTTTTCATTTCTTTCACCTACTCCGTATTTGTTTTCCATTTGTGTAACTGATAACCTAAAAATAAAATAAATAATACAAAGGAAATAACAAGCAAAAATTGTAACGCCTCAAAATAATACATAGGGAAGGAAACATAATGACAATCCCAGTCATAACTCCATCCTTCTCTAAATTCTAAACTTCCTACTAATAAACGAATAGGTATTTCCATCAAAACTATAATATTTCCTATTATCCAATCAAATAATCCCATTTTTTTCACCTAATCCGTGTTTGACTCCTTATTCACTTTAATAAAATCGAAATATCCGTTGACAATAATTGAAAGAAAGCAAAGCATGACTAAAAAAGCAGAAAACCCAATCAAATTGAAAATAAACATAAAAGGTTGATTCATACTAAAAAATGCATTCTCAGTTTTAATTGAACGGATTGCTGCATAGTCAACTATTAGCAATATGCCCACTACCCACCATAAAACATACATTGGAATGAAAAGCTTCAGAGAATGCCGACCACTCCACTTCTCAATTTTCCTGATTAAATTAGTCATTTTCCTCACTTAATCCGTGTTTGATAACAAGTTTTGAGCAAACCGTTCGCTATACCGATCCATATAATCCCGGATAATTGTCCGAATCATTTCGGACCTGTTAATGAATTCTTTTCGTAACAAGATTT
>JAEOTY010000132.1 GCA_016839625.1 Candidatus Hodarchaeota archaeon | reverse complement strand
TCCTGTTAGAAAAGTTAGATGTGATATTTCTTACTCTGGAAATTACTTAAAATCTAGTGAGTTGTATGTCTGTATTTTCTTAACTTCTTAATTACACTCTCAGCAATTAGTTCACAATCGAAAACTAATTAAGCTTAGATATAAATGAGAGCTTATTATCATGTAGACATCCAGCTCAATCCCTGAAATGACACGTATTAATCTATTAGATTCTTATATGCATCTTTAAAACCAGTGAAACACTAGAAAGAATGATCAAGATGATTCCTCAACCTTTAATTGCTTGTTTATTGTTTTTTCCCTTATTAGTACTAATTATTAATACATTAACTTCAGGTTATTGGTCTGACTATAAAAAGGATCAAAGTATGGGCAAAGTAGAAAAAAAAGCTAATTATAATATCTTCCTTCCCTTTTTAGTAGTGGGAGTGATATTTATGTGGATATCATGGGTAGGAGGAATCATTCTTTTATTTCTAAATGAGTATTATAATCTTTTGGAGGTATTGGTGGTGATTACAGGGATCGAACAGTTTGATTCCTTAATTGAATTGGTAGGTTTGGGAATATTCTATATTGGAGCTTTTATGTATAATTACACTTTATATGGGGCCAAGAAATATCTACGTCCTGCACCTGCGGGGATATTAAACGATCATAAATTAATTCAAAATGGATCTTTTGGGATTATTAGACATCCATTATATACATCATATCTTTTACTTCTTGGAGGATTGAGTTTGCTTCTCCATACTTATTTTCTGTTTATACCAACAATATTTTTGGTTATAGGTATCTATCCGACAGCAAAAGCGGAAGAAACTATGTTATTAGAACAATTTGGAGAAGTTTATGAAGAGTATATGTCAAGGGTTGGTATGTTTTTACCCAAAATAAAAAAATTATAGGGACAATCACTACAACCAGGGCTAGAGCCTAACCAACGATATGGATCCAACATAATTAGATATAGGTATTAACACAACATAAAAGAGAGACCGCATATCACTCCATACATCAAAGCTAATTCTTTTAACTAGGTTTTTACAGCTTTTAGGAAGAACCATTTTTGATGATTTTCGACTATTTCAACATGAAATTTAGTATTTCTGAGTTTTTGTTTGATTTCTGATAAATTCCTACTACTAATCATAGTTGTTTTCTTCTATAAAGAGATGTTATAAGGAGTACTAACAATGCAGGTAAGAGATAAAATGAATTAGTAGTAGTTGGACGGGTAGCTGGGGGGATGAAGGAGGGAGGGAAGAAATAGATAAGTAATTCGTCCATAACATGGGCCCAGAAGGCATAACTGTGCCCTTCAGGGTATAAATGAAGAGATACGTTCCAAGTTTTATCACGGAAGAATTGTGCAACCTCCTTGGTATCTTCAGATCGATTTCCACCTACCGTACGCACGGGATAATCAAACCAGATCTCATAAGTCCCACAGCAAATCCAGAAATTAAGATCAAGGGATGAATCAGCATCACTATAGTTAGTAGGAATATCTTCTGGCCAGAACGCCATGGATTGTATAGCAATGTTACGAAACATGTTAGAACGTTCAAGTCCAACGATAACAGAACTATATCCTGTCATCGAGAGACCTACATGAAGTCGTCCTGTGCGTGAATCAACGGTAGGATAATGATCATCAATATAGGTAACTAGAGAATCTAAGTGATTGAGATAAGTAATTTTATTAGAATAATACGAAGCACGATCTTCCAGAGGGTTGCTAAAGACAGCAATAATAGGAAAAATCAGATTGTCAGCTATGAGATTATCAAGAATAATAGGTGTCTTCATATAATCAACATATAGTGACCCATCAGCAAAGTAAACAACAGGATAAGCAGAGCTCCTATTAAAATTAGGGGGGAGGTAAATCTGTACATATGGGTCAGTAGAATAATTAGAGAGAGGGGTGATTGTTCCATGAGGGACATCTGGTCTATATATATGATTAAACTCACGCTCAAAAAGAGGCATGGCCAGTTCTGGAAAATAAGGGTTACGAGAATCCGTAGTCATAACACCATTCACAAAGAAATTATAATCAAGACGAGTAGCTGGATGAAGCGTAAAGGTATGATAGAAGAAAGAAACACCTGAATCAAGTTGTAACATTGTGCATTTGTTCCAATTGTAAATATCAAGGGCAACTTGACAATTAGTTATTGTTGTATTAGCATCGTAATAGATAAATACAACATGAGTAGTATTAACAATGGCAGGAAACCCACCACCAGTACTATTCTGCCAAGAAAGATAATCATTGATGATAACTGGTTTATCACCTGGTTCAGCTTCCTTATATTGGTTAAAAAAATCGTAAAAATCAGTAAAGGTAAAAGAAGGAATACTATTTGAGGGAGAGGGTAAAAAAATGATCAATAATAATACAAATCCTAATGAGTTAATTTTCATTAAATTTTCACCGATTTTGAATTTAATCACGATTCTTAGTTAATCCATTTTTCATACGTTTTTGAAAGTAAGCAAGTAATGCTAAGAAGAATAAACTATGAAGAGAATGTAAATCCGTTATTGTATTGGAGTGAGTGTCCAGGGAGTAATCATTTTTATTAAACTGTAAGATATAATTATAAAATCCAATGTACCCTTTAGTCTTAGATTGAGCATGCTCACAAGGGGACATTAGGTCGCTCACAGAGAGTACAATCACCTTCATGATCTTACTATATGGTTAATATTGCTTTAAAAGGTAACTACTAAAAATGATATAATCCTTTCTTTCTTTTTCTACTTTTTTTTTATTCATTTTACGAATACGCACCTCTCTTTTGCCTAACTTCTTCAAACATAGAATCAAAAACTCCTGAAAGTGAGTCTTTAAACTCTCGAGGAGTATCTAACCAGTTAATAAGAACTGTGAGAAGAGGAGCAATTGGTTCCGAAGTAAGACCTCTGACCAGCTTTTTAGCCGTAGAATAAACCCGTACTTCGGTTGTTAAAGGTGCACGAAGAAAAGTTTGATGGGATTTAAGGAGAGTATAGATAATGACCAATAATTTCCGAGCTAATGCAACTAATGCAACACGACCTGGCTTTCGAGCGGCTAATCGTTGATACCAAGCTTTTAGTGGATTAGCTTTTGCCCGTAAGGAGGCTCGGGTGGCTTGAAATAAGATCCGACGTACATGAACATTACCTCGTTTCGTAATATGACCACGGGAAGTTTTTCCTCCAGAACTATAGATTCGAGGACATAAACCAACCCAAGAGACAATCTGTCTTTTGGAGGGGAATCTATCAATTCGTCCAATTTCAAACAGCAAATGCAGCAACATGAAATTTAGTATTTCTGAGTTTTTGTTTGATTTCTGATAAATTACGAGTCTTTATTCTTGAACCATATCCTGTTCTTATTTTTTTACCATTCGGTAAGGTAATAGATAATCGTATAATGAATAGCCCGTTGTTTTCGAATATTATCGCGTCCCAAATCCAAAATTCTCCGTTATTTTTTAAAACACGATATACCAACGTTGAATCGAATTTTTTAAAGCAAATATGATGATAGCTAGAAATTAGAAAACGAACTTAAATCTAAGATAAAATGTTTTTTAATAACATTGATGTTTAACTCTTGACTTGTGGTATAAAATGAAATCAATCTTTCCAGAACCAATTACAAAATTACCTCTTGCTGATATTCCTATAAACGGGTTAACAGCCTTCCTATCGCAAGGTAAGACACATCAAATTCTTTTCATGGAATTTTTGAACGATGTTGATCTTCCGGAGCATTCTCATGCAGGTCAAATGGGAATTGTGTTAGAGGGTAAAATCGAATTGAACATTAATAGACAGAAATACACCTATCAAAAAGGAGACCGATATTTCATCCCGGAAAATATTAAGCACTCTGGTAAAATTTATGCTGGATATGCAGACATCACCTTTTTTGATCAACCTGACCGATATAGTACAAAATGAGTCAGAATTCATCCGAAAATTTAGTAATGCATTTGATAACCTTTCAACTTGGTCATTTTGAATTTGTTTTTTTTCCTTAAACCACGATAGATTTCTCAAAAAAAATTTCGGTAATCTCATCTATATCTTTAAAAGCTGCTCGTTCTAATCCTGTAATTGGTTTTCATTTATTTAGAATTTGATTTTATGGTTTAGTTTTACAATTAGAATAGTTTTTACTTTTATCATTGATTTCTAATCATTTTAAATGTTAAAATTTTGATATTGGGAGCAAAATCGCATATTTCTGGTTCTTCTGTGTGAAAACTAAAAAAAAATCTAAGTGAATATAATGAGCTATGGAAATTCATACAACAATCGTGGACCACGAGAAATGCACACAGTAACCTGTGCTGATTGTGGAGTAGAAACTGAAGTTCCTTTCAAACCTGATGGAACCAGACCAGTCTATTGCCAGGAATGTTATAGAAAACGCAGACCAAGAAGATACTAAGTATCAAAAGATTATCCTAAGATAATCCTTTCTTTCTTTTTTTTAAGAAGCTCTCTATATTGAATTCGTTGAGCCAATTAGTTTAACTTAAAAGTCAGTGATTTGAATGTTTCTGAGGAGTTTGAAAATCGGATGAGCTTAGAGGATGACATTTTACATTTGCTTTTCAGTATCTTATTCCTGCTATTCTTGTTTGAGCGGGGCTATTTCCAATCTAAAGCGATGAGATCCTCTGGTGAATTGAGGAAATATCGAGGGAGAAAGCTCTCTATGGTCTTTTTAATTCTTTTTTTTCTTCTCGCACAAATTTGGGTTATTGGAAGCACTCCTTGACAAATTTGGTGACGAATATCTTCATTATATGCTAAGGACTGGTAGATTTTTCCCACCAGTACTAAGAAGAAAAACATGAATTGATGTTATGTTTATGTCGCATAACCAACAGCTTACATGTGTTTTTATGTATGTTCAGCGTTAATGAAAGTTATTCTCGTAAATTTTCCAGTTATATTAAATGATGAAAAGCTCTACCCTAAGCTTAGTTCCTCTCATATTTTACTCATAAAATAACTTTAACTTACTATAAGGGAATTTTGAGAAAAAAATTTCCAAATCTATGGAAAATCATTATATAGGGGCAATAAAAATCTTCTAATGAACCTTATTCTAATTCTAAAAAGTAAAAAAGACGAATAGAACAGTTGAATTTCTCCTTAGAGTTTTTGAATTTGTATCATTAGTTATTTTTATCTTTTTATTACATTTAAGGTTTTATTCGTTTAAAAATCGAAGTGTGAAAATGAGCCTTAATAAAAATCAAAGTGAAACAAAGAATATTCAAATTAGTGAATTAAAACCCCTTGAAAATAACTTAAATGTCGTTTTTAAGGTTACCAAAAGAAGAAATGAGCGAACGGTCAAAAGTCGTCATGGAGAAACTCAACGAGTTTGTGATTTCATTATTTCTGATCCAACAGGGAGTATTATCCTTACTCTTTGGAATGAAGACGTCGATGTATTAAAAGAAGATTCTGTCTACAAGTTGTCAAATGGTTATGCGAATGTCTTCAGAAACTCTCTTCAACTATCAAAAGGTAAATATGGATCCTTAGCTGAGGACACTACAGTTTTTAAAACAATTAATGAAGAAAATAATCGTTCTACGGAGCGTATTGCTGATCCCCGAAGAGATTCAAATAGAAATCGAGGAAGAGGTAACTCCTCTCAACGTGGTTCTCGAAATAATCGTTCTTCTAATCGTAATAATAGTGATAATTTTGAAGACCGACCTGTTCATCGCCGTCACAATTGGTAATCAAGATTACATTTTTCCGATTCTTCGAGAAAAAGTTCCTTTAAACAAAGTAGATTTGCGAATGTCACTACTTAGAAGGTAATTTTACCTCTCCCTTTCTTTTTTCTTCGTCTCCAGAATTCGCCCCAAATGCGAATTTTAAATTTTTGTTATCCGCTTGTTGGTATAATAAACGTTTTTCCTACTGAGAGCACACATTCCTTTTATAGTCTGGATACCAAGCATTCAACTTAGTTTCAGGATCATTTTCTGTTCAAAACGCACAGGAATATTTGCCATACCCAAAACTCACAAAAAAGCTTGCTTCTTTACAGCTTTTTCAGTTTATTGTATCTCTAATAGGGTAATCTAATTGCTTGAATCCATTATAAAACATTTGAGAAGTCTGGAACCTGATCTAGTTGTCCAAGCTCCTTCAAGGATAAACCTTATCAATCCCTTAGATGCGGTTGAAGGAGATTATTGGATGCCCTCGGTTGCCATCAACGGCGTGAATGATCCACTTTCAGTATTCCTCTATATTAAATCTCTTGATTCAGCCAGTAGAGTAAAACAACTAGGAATTACAGAGACTCTTGAAATTGAGACTCTTCATCAAGAAGAATTCCCGAGGGATATTAAAGGCCTCAAATCTGGTTTTAAAAGCCATTTTAAACTTGTTTATGCAAGTATATATCGCTTTATAAAAACCAGCTCCTTCTTTCAAAAGCAGGTTTTTAATAAAAACTTTGAGATTGGAGTTTTAAGCACAATTCCTCAACAGAGTGGCCTAGGAGGCAGCACTGCAATTATCGTTGCTGTCCTTTACGGACTCGCACTTTACTTTAACCTATATAATAATATTACTTACTTGGAAGAGGGAGAATTTCCACTCAACAAAGATATTATTGCTGAGATGGCAACGAAAGTCGAAGATGAAGACTTAGGGATCACAGCGGGTTATGCAGATCGATATGTCATCAGTCGGGGGGGATTATCGTTTGTCTCGTACTATGGGAAGCTCAACCATAAGCCTATTTTTGGTGAACCATTGGCTGTATATGATAGAATCGGTAAAACCTACGATCTTACTGATATTCCAGCAATTGTGTGTTATTCTGGAGTAACGCGTGAAAGTGGTCAAGTTCATGCTAAATTGAGAGATCTCTATTTGCAAAAGAAACCTGAAATTCTAGAAGGATATCAACAGCTCGCGGAGCTCTCTTGGATATCTCGTTTTGCGTTAATGACTCAGGATTGGCAGAAACTAGGTGAATACTTCAATGAAAATACCAAGATAATGAATAGAATTATGAATATTGCTGGGTTTGAATACGGTATAGGGTTACCTAATAATATCCTGATAAAGTTAATTGAAGATCATCCTGATGTTTATGCTGTGAAATTAACCGGTGCTGGAGGTGGAGGAAGTGTGTTTGCTTTAGTTAATCCTGAAAACGTAGAGGAAGTATTGTTAGAGTGGAAGAAAAGACTGAGTAATCTTATAAATGGCGGACAGGATCAATTCAAGTCAAAATTCCCTTTATATCCCCCAGAAATTAGATATCAGATGAAAAAAGCAGCTTTTTACATAATTAAAATTGATGAAGAAGGTGTGAAAAAGCTTTTTCAGAGAAAAAATTCCGTATAATAACGATAAATAAAGGATATGGAAGAATTACTCCTCCAATCCAAATGCAATTCCTGTAACTTTCTTTGATGGATTATATGCTTTCAAGATAGTAGCAAATTCTGTATCTCTAGGTCCAATGAAGACACTGAGCGGTTTTTCTGTACCGTAACTAGCTGCAACACATTGTTTAGCGATATCAATGATTAGTGGTTTGTGCGCTTGCTCATTTTCGGGAAGATACGAGTGGAATCGCAAAATAAGTGACTCTTCCTCTTCTCCTGGAAGTTTAAGAAGTAAAGGAGCAGCAGCCATTACTAAAGACTCATCCTTGAAGATTAATATGGCTTTATTGCCTTTCTCTTCTCCATCTTTAATTACTCGGTCTTTGAAGTAATTAACAATATCTTCATCAGATTGAAACTGGCCTTCATATCTCCCATCAGTTTTTACCAGTTTCACAAGGAGATCTACATCATCCACAGTAGCAAGGCGAGCTGAAAAGGCTGTATCCGTATAATCGGTCTTGCTGACTTCATTCAAATCGACATCATATCGGTATGATTTCGATTTTTCTACTAATCCTTTCTTTTTGAAAAAATCGACAATCTCTTTTCGTTCAATAGCAGTGTTCATTAAGATATCATACTTTTTTGCTTCCTTGCGGGTCTTGATATAATCCAACATCTCTTCAAATAATCTTTCTTGTACTTCTTCAGGACATTCTGGTAAGGCCCATGGAAATCCTAAGTGTGTTTCCTCTACATTTGGATAATCTCGTGCCTGTATATAAGCTAATGGCTTTCCATCTTCAGTGAGCGCATAGCGAACAGTTTTCGGGTCAATTTTTTCCCGTTCAAATCGTTCAATGACCTGTTGAGCAGTAACTGGCTGTGGAATATCAGGATTATTTTCATTGTAAATTTTGACTTGTATCTCTTCCAAACCTTGATTTGGTTCCCAATCACGGTAATTTACTTTCATTTAAGATCACTCCATCGAAATAACGCGGTATTTAGTATTCTCAAACACTCGAGAATTAAAATGACAAGTGAGTGAGAACTTATTAATAAGTTATTATTGAGGCAATAATGTTGAAATATTTATTATAACTGAGAGAAAAATCTGAATAGATAGAAAAACGATAGATTAGTGAAGTAAAATGTCAGAAAAGAAATTTAAAGACGCAATCACATATTCTCAACCCCTGATGAAGGAAATAACTGATTTAAAAACGATTCAACTCTTCAAGGACGAGAATCTCATGTGTGTTTTGAAGTCTTTAAGAAACTCTTCAGGGGTGATGACGGTGAGAGAGCTGAAAGATGATTTGAAAAAGTCTGATAAAACTATCTATCGCTATTTAAAAAAACTGGAAGATGCAGGATTAGTTGTTCAAGCTGGTAAAAGGGTTTTCTCAGCTGATGAAAGGAAGATAAAGACGCAAACGCTCTATATGAGAACGGCTAAGATTTTTTTCCCAGTTATGAAACCTGAAGACAAGGAAGAATGTAATGAAGAAGAGCAATACCAAAAAGGAAAAATGATTGAAGCAATCGGAAAAATGATGAGCAAGCAAGTTAAGGCTAAATTAAAATCTGTTGAGTGCCTTGAAAATTTTTTGACAAAACTCTATTCTGAACAATCAACTCTTCCCAGAACAATAATGCAAAACACAAATGAAGAAATTTCGGATTTAATAAGCAATCTTGATTGGAAATTCATAGAAAGTATGGTCGAAACTGTTAATCTAATAGCTCTCTTATATAATACTGAATTGCAAGAGGATCTTTTCTCTTGTTTTGAGTAGGATGATTAATAACTATGATTAATGGGAGGTAGATGATTACAGTTCAAAATAATCAATAACAACCTTTTTTAAAGGCCAAGGTTTGTCAGAGGAAATCAATTGAAGTAATATAGAGGTCTGATTTTATGGCAACATCAGAAATAGGTAAGGAAATTCGTCATGGAAACACTAAAATGGTGTTATACACATTACATATTATTATTGGGGGATTATTATTTGGAATGTGGAACTGGCTCCAGTGGTATGCAAATAAGCTCCTTTTTATCCCCTTTGCAGTAATTGCTGTGGTTTTTCTCGTCTATTCCACCATTGACGGTTTTAATGATCCAATTGTGGGATATTTAACTGACAGATCTACTCGTTTCACTGCAAGATGGGGGAAGCGGTTTCCTTGGATCATAAGTTGTCTAATCATTGGTCCAGTATTACTGATTTCTTCATTCATTCCAATAGCATCAGGTCCTGATCCAGAAGGAATAGTAATTGCTGCAATCTGGTTAGTCTTAACAATGGTGATCTACGAGACTATATTAACGGTCAATGAAGTTAATTACAATGCTTTGTTCCCTGATATGTTTCGAAATTTGGATGATCGGAGAAAAGTCAGCATTATCGGATCGGGGATGGGTGTACTCAATTCAGTTCTTGGTGTTGTTCTCATTCCACTCATATTGGTGGGTCTAGGAGCTGATAGAGAAAAATTCAACGATCCTGAATATGTTTATTCTACCGCAGAAGTCACTCCTAATATTATCGCTTTTCTTGGGACTACAATAATTATTGTACTGATTTGTTACGTTTTGCTAATCCCTTTTATTTGGGGTGTCCGTGAACCTGATGAAATGAAATCCTTTCGGACTGAATTAGACAAAACAGGTAAAAGCACTTCTCCAGTAAAAGAAGTCATAGCCCGTATTTTTAAGGATAAAAATTGGATGGCGGTTGTTCTTGCTTATTTCTGCTATACTGTTGCGGGAATGTTGTTATTACAGGGATTAAATTATTTTGTAATAGATAACTTAGGAGGAACAATTGGAGATCTTATAGTGCCAAAACTAATGGCAGTTATAGGAGGAGTAATCGCCATACCAATATTCTTAGTATTAGCAAAACGCGTAGGATCGAAAAATGGTTATTTGATTAGTTTTATTATATTGGCAATTACTTTTTTTCTATTCTTTTTCATCAAAGATCTTTCAACTTTAACCTTAGTACTTGGTTTTGGAGGAATCGGACTAGGAGGAGCAGGAATTATGTATGTATTAATAACCGCTGAAGCGATAGATAACGCAGTAGTAAAATCAGGGAAACGAGAGGAGGCGACGTACAATGGGGTTTTAAGAATATTTTCTGGCTACTCATACTTTTTCCAAACATTCATCTTCGCAATTGTGGGTTTCTTCTCTGGTTACGATGAACAAAAGGCCCTTCAAAGTGAAGCAGCTCAATTTGGAATCCAACTTCAAGTATCATTTATACCTCTTATCATTTTACTTATCGGTATTCTTATTCTCGCTTATATGTACAAGATCCGCAAGGAGGATGCAGCTGAGAACGTCTTAAAACTCAAGGAACTAGCGTTGTAAAAAGAGAAGTAGAATTGAAGTGATTAACTATTTAAAACTGCAATCGCTTCAATCTCAATTTTTGCATTCAGAGGTAATCCTACCTGAAATGTAGCTCTTGCGGGAGGATCACTTCCAAAAAACGTCTGATATACCTCGTTCATTCGACTAAACTCGTTAATATCAGCGAGGAGAACAGTGACTTTGACCACATTCTCCATTGTAGCATTTGCTTCTTTTAAGATGTCTTTGATTTTATTCAAAGCTTCTTCGGTCTGTTGAGCAATATCAGCCTCCCTATTCGTTGCCACTTGGCCAGAGACAAAGATAAATTTTTCACCTGATGCTATGATGCCTGGTGAGTACGGACCAACAGTTTCTCCAACTTTTATGCTTTTTTTCATATTAATCAAATCCACAATATTTACTAAATGAAATAACTTGCTCATAAAAAGTAGATAAATAAGATTTTAATGATTATAACAGTTCAACGATTTATACGATTTCTATATCATAAAACTGTTGATCAGCAGATTTTTTTCATTTATGGATTTTTCAATAAGTATTGAACTGGAAGTATGAGGTTACTTTAATTGAATGCAAAAGAACGAGTACTTACGACTTTAAATCAAGAAGAACCAGATCGAGTCCCGATTCATACATCAGTGATAGATTCAAAAGATGTCCTTAAAGGGTATAATGTTAGCGAAGAAGAAGCTGGTCGTATCTCACAAGGAAGTTCGGTGGAAGCTCTTCGAAAGGCATCTAAACTCCCAGGCTGGAGAAAATTAGTTAAAAAATTTGTCAATAGTCAAGCTACAGCTGAGAAAAATGGAAAAGCTGTTGTTGAGTTATATAAAAAAATTGGAATCGATTTACTTGTCATTCCTGTCTGTCTGTATCCTATTGGTAAGAGTGCAGGTTTTGGTGTTAATAAACCAGGATTGAATGTGCCAAATTATTCTAATTATTCGGATGAGTATGGACGAATCTTCCATCTGTACAATGATGAAAAATCAGGTTTATCACTTGTCAATTATATTGGAGGCATGTTCGACTCAGAGACTGGTGATTTAGAAGAAATCATGGCTAAGTATGACAAGTGGGCGAAACTAGACCCTAATATCAAATCAAGATTCTTTACGTATGAGGAAGCTGTAAAGGTATCAGAACAAAAAGATGTGTATGTTGTTCCAGGATTGGGGGCATTTTTGGAGGTCGTTTGGCAAACCTTTGGATTTGAAAATTATGTAAAGCTTCTCTTTGAACATCCTGATTTCATTGACAGAGTAACCAAGGATCGAGAGGAGTTTACAAGAGAACTACTTGAGATTTTAGTAGAAAAATATAATATTGAAGCCGCCTGGGTTTGGGATGACCAAGCATATGGTACGGGCCCATTTTTAAGTCCGAGGCAGTTTAAACGACTGATTTACCCAAGGTTAAAGAATCTAGTATCTTATTGTCATCAGAATGGCGTTAAAGTAATGTTGCATACATGTGGAAACATCAACAAAATTCTCTCTGAGATAATAGATACTGGTATCGATGGATTAAACCCATTACAACCGACTGCTAACATGAATCCTTTTCAAATTAAACGTGATTATGGCGATAAAGTGACGATAATAGGTAATGTGGATACAATTCATTTATTAGCAAAAGGTACCCCTGAAGAAGTTGAAGAGTATACCAAAAAACTCATCATCCATTGTGCACCAGGAGGGGGTTTAATCGTAGCTTCAGGTCATTCCATTAATCCTGCTGTTTCTTATGATAACTATAGAGCTATGATAGACACAGTATACAAATGTGGTAATTATCCCATTGCAACAGACAAATAAACAGGTGTACCATAGTGATGGAAATTGTACAAGCGTTAGAAGATAGTATTGTAAGCTTTGATAAAAAAATGGTTGTTGAACTAACCCAGAGAGTAATTTCTGAAATAAAAGACAAAAAATCAATTAAACCTAGCGAAGTAATAGATGGAATAACTCGGGCATTAGAACGAGTTGGTGAACTTTATCAAGAAGGAGAATATTTTCTTCCAGAGCTTGTTTATGCAGGGGAGTTAGCAAAGAATACATTAACCAGTCTCAAACCACTAATATTAGGGGAGGAGAAAAGAAAGAAAGAAAGTAAAATAATTATTCTAGGTACCGTACAAGGTGATATGCACGATTTAGGCAAGAATATTGTACAAACTTTTGCTGAAGGTGCTGGTTATAAGATTATTGACTTAGGGATCAATGTTTCTAAAGAGAAATTCATTGAAACCCTTAAAGAGTATAACGCAAAAATCTTAGGTTTGTCATGCCTTTTAACTGCGTGTGATCAGGAACTATATAATATTACTACTTCTTTGAAAGAAATGGGATTAGAAGACGTTAAAGTCGTCATTGGGGGTGCTGCAATGACTGAAAAACTTGCTATTGATGTAGAAAAAGCCAGTGGTATTACGACACGCTTCGCAGAAGATGTGATAAATGGTATCAAAATTTTTAATGAGCTGATTCAATGACACTTGTTAATAATACAATCGTTCATTCAATAAGTGAATCATTAGAAGATTCGATTGTAGATGCTTTAGAACCTCTTGGAGGTATCTCGAGTTTTGTTTCTAAAGATGATAAGGTAATCTTGAAACCCAATTTTAATACAGGAGATCCTTTTCCTGCAAGTACTGATCCAGAGTTTTTAATTGCCGTAATACGTTTAATTCAGAGTCAAACCACGGAAATCCAGATTGTAGAGTCTTCAACGCTCAGAGCAAATACCAAACAGATAATTGAGGACATCCTGGGGGGTGAGTTAAGAGAACTAAATGTCCCTGTTTTTACTGAAAGTGACTTTAATTTCACTCGGATTAATCTTAAATCATTGGGAGCAAAATATCTTAAATCGGTCAAGCTTCCAACCAAGATTCTTGATCCAAACGTAAAAATTATTATACTACCTTGCCTTAAAACACATTTTATTGCTCAATATACAGGAGCATTAAAGTTGGCAGTTGGATTTATGGAGCGGAAAGAACGACTTCGGATGCATATGAGCTGGCGTGTTCCTGAAAAAGTTGCTGAGTTAAATTTAGCGTATCAACCACACCTTACGATAATGGATGCACGAAAAATATTTGTAACCAAGGGGCCAGCAGTTGGAAGAGTAGAGTCTCCAATGAAGATTTTAACAGGAACTAGTCGGGTAGCTGTTGATATAGAAGGAGTTCGAATTATTCAATCGTATCAGGCAGAAAATAAATTACAAAATAAAGATCCACTTGAGGTTGGGACCATTAAAACAGCCCTTGAATTGGGTATAGATGAATCATAAATTTCACTGCTAATTAATTTTTAAGAAAAGAGATGAAAGATGATGGAAGAAATCTCTTCCTTTTTTGGATTCGGAAGTTCTACTTCATTTGCTGATGACACATGTCATTTGCTTGGGACATTCGGAAATTGTGGGATCGTTGAAACCAACGAAGGATTATTGATGTTCGATATCGCTCAAGAACGATTTGGACCTATGGCTTTCAATCAACTTAGATCAATCACGGACAAACCGATCAAATATTTAATTTTCAGTCATGGACATTTTGACCATTGTTTTGGTTTCAAGCCATTTCTTGAGGAAATTAAGGAAAAAAACTGGGATTTACCTCAAATAATTGCACACGAAAATTGTTTAAAACGTTGGGAGAAATATAGGATACTAGATAAGTATCATAGATGGTTAAATCGCCAACAATTTGCATCAGTAATAGGAGACGAGTATAAAGGGCCATCTGTTAACAAATCATTGGAGCCAACAATAATTGTCCAAAACGAATTTCGGTTTGAACTGGGTGGATTTTCCTTTGAAATCAATCACGAATGGGGGGAAACTGATGATGCTCTCTGGCTTTGGTTTCCTGAAAAAGGAGTTATTTTTTCTGGAGATCTCGTTATCTCCAGCTATCCGAATATAGGAAATCCTTTCAAAGTCCAAAGATATCCCAAACATTGGGCATTGGCTATGGAACATATATTGGAAAAAGAAGCTTATTATTTACTTCCAGGCCATGGTAAGCTTATCGAAGGGAAAGAAAAAGTTAAAGATGTCTTATCTATTACAGCAGAAGCAATGCACTTTGTTCATGATGAAGTTGTCAAAAGAATGAATCAAGGAATGTGGTTCGAACAAATTTATCATGAAATGCTAGACATATATCCTGACAAATTCGCGAAACACGAGTATTTGAAACCAGTTTATGGTTGTTATGCATTTGCGATTCACGCTGTTTATCGCCTTTATCATGGATGGTATAATAGTGGAAATCCTACAGACCTTTTCCCTGCGAAATCTGAGGATGTTGCAGGAGAATTAGTAAAAATAATAAGTCCAGAAAAGTATATCGAACATTGTAGAAAACTTGTTGACCAAGGAAAGCTTCAACTTGCGTTACATATAATTGATCCAGTGATTTTTGGAGTAAGCCAAGACAATTCCGAAATTCTCTTAGAAGCTTTACAATTGAAATCTAGTATTTTAAGAAAAAAAGCTGAACAAGAATCTTCATTTATTGCCTCTAATATTTTCAATAACGAGATAATTAACCTTGAAGGTAGGATAGCGGAATTGAAGAATTCAGATTGATTCAGACTCTAGTGACTATTTTTGATGGAGTTATAGAAGGGAGTTGTTCTAACAGGGTTTCCCATTGCTTTTGAAAATCAAAATATGAATCAGAATGCTGTTGACTGAATTGTTGGGCTTCTCGGAATTTAAAACTGAACGACTGAAGCATATCAACTAATTCTTTTTCATTCTGAATCTCTAATAATCGGGATTGATTATGAGAGATATGATAAAGAAGTTCAGTAAGTAGAACTTTTGCTTCTGTTTGCTTCAGAAAATATCCTGGATATGGTTCGTAATCATCTGCATCGACTTTGATAGAAGCCAGTTTCGCTTTCGCATATAGAAATCTCTTAATATCCTGTTCTAATCTAGTTAAGTAAGGTGTTTGCGATATAGGTGGTCTATGCTCGATTGAAAGTGATTTGTCGAGCTTAGCCTCAAATCCAAAGTATTTCACATTCCTCAAATAATCCATATCCTCCCCACGTTTGATAAAGGGATCAAAGGGAACCTTTTTCCAGCATTCCTTGTGAATCACCATGTTCCCCCCAAACGCGAAAGGAGTGTCAATTAATCGAGGTTCTTTTGAGTCATGAATAATTTGAAAAGCTGTGTTCATCTGGTTCTTTTTATTCCAGAGTAACTCCCACCAAGGAACATCGGATTCATCTAAAAAGATTGAACCATTTTCATCAACATAAAAACCGAGTATTAATCCCAGGAATTTTCCATTTATTTCTGTTCCAATGAATTCAGTAGTTTTTCCGACAAAATCTTTATCACTGATTATTTCATCATCATCTAAATAGATCATAATCTCATAATCAAGTATATGAGAAATCAACAAACCAAGATTTCGTATATTCCCATATCCAGAGTTGGATAAAATACCTAACAGTTCTTTTGGCACATGTTCTTCTAATAATCCTAAAAACTCATTATAATGTCTGTAACCGAAGTAAAGGGTTTCAAATGACAACTTAAGGTTTTCAATGAGTTTAAGAACACTTTCATCCATTTCTATACCAATATCTGACCTTGTAGGAACGCCCAATACAAGAACATCAAATTCTTCTTTGATCTTTGATAGAGATCCAAGAGTTCCTGAAATTGTTTCCTCTGGATTTAAAAGATTAGTTGGATGATCATATATACAATCCATAGCCGTGATTGGCCCTTTTCTCCAGTAGCTTGGAATAACTATGAGTGGCTTAGTCAAATCATATAACTTCCTGAGCGCTATAGTCTTCTTATCTTTCAATAGAAAAAGGAAACTATAATCTAAAATAATTGTAATCTATTTATTAGAATGATATTGAATCCTTCTCATGAAATTTGGAGACTATCACACACACAATTACCTCTGTAACCACGCTGTGGGAACCATTGAGGACTACATTCAAGCAGGAATTAGTCAGGGAATGGGAGAAATAGGTATTAGTGATCATTTTCCAATGGAGTTACTACCAGAACATTTCCATATTTATGCGATGAGTTTGGAAGATTTTTCTACATATGTGAATGAAATAAAAAGGTTAAAGGCGAAATATCAGGATCAAATTGTCGTAAAAGTCTCGTCAGAGGTTGATTTTTTTCCACCTGCCTTTAATGGCTACAAAGATATCGTAACACCTTTTCTAGAAGATTTTGATTATATTATTGGTTCGGTTCACGCGGTTCCATGGAAAGGATTGGAAGCGATACCGATTGATGAACAGCAAGCGATCCCTATAATTAACGAAATAGGTGTGGATGAAGTATACTTAGAATATTATAACTCGGTCTTGAAAATGGTCAAAAGCAATTTTTACGATATAGTTGGCCATTTAGATATTCCCAAAAAATATGGCTTGTTACCTCGAAATCCAGGAAGAATTTGGCAAAAGGTCTTACAAGTCTTGGATACGATTGAAAATAGTAATATTGCCGTTGAAATCAACACCTCTGGATTACGAAAAAACATTGATCAATATCCCAGTGAACCAATAATCAAGGAATTAATTCAGAGAAGAATCCCTATTACTCTTGGTTCAGACGCGCATCGTTCTGAGGACGTGGGAAGAAACTTTGAAGAAATTATTTCTAAAATTAAGAAGTGGGGATTAACAAGTTTATGTCAGTTCTCCCATTATGAGAAAACTCTGGTTCCTCTTGATTAAATACTATCAGATATTCTGGCTAGAGGAACGCTCTTCTGAAGATTTGGTCTGAAATTACTCTGGTAACGGATGAAAATAGGTCCATAGTAGTTCAAATATTTGATGATATACTCTAATTGCTCATTATTTGAGGTCTTAATGTTCATCATTACTCTCCATTAGTTATTGTTCTTAATCCTTAAATATCCGTAAAACAGCAAAATCTTCGTCTATTTATAAGAAGATTTTTTGGATTATTTAAATTCGGGGGGCGTTAATTCCAAGTAAAAAAAAAGTGAACCTTGAAGATTTCATCAACCAAGCCGACAATATTTGAGAGGAACTCCGACAAAAAAATGAGATTACTAATCCAATTCAAAATTCTCGTTCTTATGATGTATATCTGACTTCATTGGAAGATTCGTACTCTTAATTTATGTTTTTTCGAGTGCTATTTACTGAT
>JAEOTY010000131.1 GCA_016839625.1 Candidatus Hodarchaeota archaeon | reverse complement strand
TAATGCTCCGAAAAATAGAGGAAGAACAAGAGGAGTATTATTGTCCATTGGTTAATTTCACACTTTCAAGAGAAACTTACTGGGAAATTGAGGGGATTGTCGAGTCTATTCTAGTTGTACAAGACGAACAAGAAACCTGTATTAACTTATGGCCCGTGTTTTGCCAGAAATCCAAGATAACTAATCCAAAAGAGGGACCAATTACGATTAAAGGGAAGGAAATTCAACAGCTTAGTACGAAGGTCAGAAACTTGTTGCAGGATATTGTACTTAATCTCATGTAGAACTGAATAACACACAAACTAAGTTTGTTTAAGCTACTAGTTTTTGAATGAAGTCTTCTTAAGCTTGAAGTCGGCTGGAAATATATATATTCGGAGATTTTCTCTAGATATCTTTAATAACTAGATTCACGAAATTCAATTGATGAAGCTTATAGAAAGAGGTTTTTGTCCATTTCGGATAGAAAAGGGTAGTTTTCAAGCTGGATGCGTCCTTCAACTAGGAAAAGAAACTCTCTGTTACACTCAAGATGCCCGACCGCTTATCAATCAGGAAAATCAATATTTTTGTCCTAGACTGAATTTTAATTTATCAAGAGAGACTTACGAAGAGATTGACGTGCTTGTTACTCCTGTGCTAGCAATTCAAGATGAGGAAAATACAGGTATTAACATATGGCCTTTAGTTACAGGAGTTGCTAACCCGAAATATGAGGCAATTACCAATAAAGGGAAGCAAATGCAAAAAATAAGTTCACATTTAAAGGATGAGCTTCAAGAAATAGTTCTAGAACTCACCTAGAACCCCTAGGGAGGAAACTTTATATTTAGAAATTCTTTAACAAGATTCCACATTGTCTCTTTTTGATCTAAAAGCTGGTGATCTCCATTTAATGGATGAAGTGTGGCATTTTGGTTGATTGCTACGAACTCTTGACTCCAAGATATAGGTACAACTTCATCAGATTTTCCATGAAGAATCAATGTTGGGATCGAGATACTCATTTTTTCAAAATTAGGAGGAGGATTTACTATTATATCTTCATAAAAGGAATATGCTAGTGGTATTTCTTTGTCGTGTCTATAGTGGAAAACGGGGAGATGTCCTTGTTCTTTCCAAATCACAGGATCCAGAATAGTAGAGATTAAGGAAGAAAATTTCAATGCAGGTGCCATTAGAATTAGTTTCTTGATCTTCTGTGGATGTTTACTGGTATACCACGTCAAAAGGAGTCCCCCAAAACTCGATCCAAATAAGATTAGGTCTCTTTTTTGATAATGCTTTTGAATATATGAGTGAAGATTTTCTAACAGAAGAGATGTTTTCAAATTTGTAAAGCTCTTGATATCGGGGATATAATCATATATATCGAAGCTGACGTCCACTGAAGAAAATTTATCCTTGAAGAATTGAGCTTTATCTGATTGAGGCCCAGAAGCAAAACCATAGAGGTATAAAATTCTCATGACTGAATTTGTCAGACACCTTAGTTTATAAGGATCTTGACTGGATGAGCCACACATCCACTATCCCGAAGGCATGAAAAAAGATCACTCTTTCCTGTTGGAGGGACTACTTGGCAAGCAGAGGAAAACCGCATGAGAATATTTCGGGCCGCATTATGATCCGCATTCAAGCGGGTACCACAACAACGACAGAGATATAGGCCCCGAGAGCGCCGATTCCGTTTATCTACATTGCCACAGTGACTGCGTTGTTGAGAAGTATACGCCTCAGAGACCCGTCTGACAGTAATGCCGACTAATGCCGCTTTATACTCGAGTATTTGTACTAATCTCAAAAAGGGGATCTGAACAAATGTTTGATTGGTTTGGGCACCTAAATTACATTGTTGTTTCCACTGTTCATTGTACCCGATGACTACTGTGGAGATATTGTTCTGTAGACAGTGGTTAATTAGGAGGCGGGAGGTTTTATGGAAGAAATCGGTGATTTTATTCGTACGGATTCGGTGGAGGCGCTGAATCCGGTGGGTTGTCTGGAGCTGGGTATGGATTATAGCTAACGATTGATATTTTGCGAGTTGTTTGTTGTACCATTGGTTGATGGTCTTTACCACCCCGCCTTTGACGAGTAATCCGTCTGACGTAGCTACGAGGTTGGTGACCCCAAGATCAATCCCGATAGCACGGGGACCGATCTCAGTTAAGGGAAAAGGTTGAAATAGGACTTCATACAGAAGTTCCACCACGAATCGATCATAAAAAGGCATAAGACGCGCCCCTACACAAGTTTTCGCCGTCAAGGGGAGTTTTCCAAGCGAAAAGGAAGGAAAACCCCGAGCCATCAAGTTCCGCGCAAAAAGAATTCGTGTCCCTCGAATCCGAACACGTGGGCGAGGAAAGCTGACCATATGCATCCCATTCTTGGGTTTATACCCAGGGGGACGGGGGCGGTTACGAAACTTAGTGGGTTCTTGTCGCCACGCTTTTAGCGCATTAAAGAAGCTTCGCCAGACTTGTTCGACCTGTCGGAGCACCTATTGGGGGATATAGCTATCTGAATACTCTTTCAATGCTAAATACACTGGTTCGTGCTTTAATTGATGGTAGAGCGCAGTATATTGTAACCACTTCCCCGTGGTGAAGAATTCCTGCCGTACCCGATATGTTGCCTCATTGTACAAGTTTTTCGCTCGGATACACAGATCAGTGAATATAGGGCGGGATTTCAGCTGGATTCTGATGGCTAGCTGTTGAGAATTCTGCTTCTTTGTTCTCATTCCTAATAATAGTGGATTTAAAAGATTAAATCTTTACAGGAGAGAGAGATCCCCGAATCTGACCCTGTCTCTGTTTCCTGTTTATCCGACAATTTTAACTATGCTATTTCCTTCTGATACAATAGTGTAGTCCCTGGAAGTAGAATGTGGGAAAATAATTGAGGGGAAATGACCTAAGTTCTTTTAGACGAATATTTAGTCTTCTTTCCGTAATATTTTTTTATCGACTTTTCCAACGGTAGTGAGTGGTAATTCTTTTCGAATTTCAATCATTTTGGGAACTTCATAAGGTGCTACCTTTGTTTTTATCCATTCAGAAAGATCCTCTTTCAACCTCTCTTCGTTTCCATCATACTCGTAATCAGGAGAAATTGAAATATAAGCCTTCACAAATTCAGATCCAGGACGATCTGGATTCGGAACACCCACAATAGCTACCATATCTATGGCTGGATGTTGGCTCAAATCGTCTTCTAATTTGCTTGAAAAGACTTTATAGCCACTTACAATAATCATGTCTTTTGTTCGATCAACGATACGTAGATATCCATCCTCATCAAATATAGCAACATCACCAGTGTGAATATATCCTTGTTCATCGATAGCATTTTTTGTCTCTTCGGGCTTTTTCCAGTAACCTTTCATCACTTGAGGGCCTTTTACACAAATCTCACCTGGTTCTCCGATTTCCATTTCTTTTCCCGTTTCTGGGTCAACTAGTTTTATATCCGTATTCATAAGAGGTAACCCGATTGTTCCTAATTTTTTTACTCCTCGATACGGATTCATCGTGGTGAGCGGAGATGTCTCTGTCATCCCATATACTTCGAGCAGTTTTCCCTCTCCTATTATGCTTTCAAGTTCCTTTTGAGATTCAACAGGGAAAGGAGCAGCTGCAGAGATGCATGT
>JAEOTY010000130.1 GCA_016839625.1 Candidatus Hodarchaeota archaeon | reverse complement strand
GCTTATCCATATCACGCTAAAGAAAGTGAGATTGTTGTTGGTCAAGCGCTAAAGGATGGTTATCGTGAAAATGTCGCCCTCGCGACAAAATGTCCAGTAGGATTTCCAGATTTTACAGAACCAGAACATTATGAGAAATACCTCAATGAGCAATTAGAGAAACTTGATGTGGATTATCTTGACTTTTATCTGTTCCATGCACTAAATGGAAAAACCTTTCACGAGAAAGTATTAGGAATGAACCTTATCGAAAGAGCGCAAGCAGCAAAAGAGGCAGGTAAAATTAAACATATTGGATTCTCATTCCATGATAAACCAGAGGTTCTAAAAGAGATCATTGATTCAGGGTACTTTGATCTAATGCTTGTTCAGTATAATATTGTAGATCAAGTGAATAAAGAAATGATAGCATATGCAGCTGAAAAAGGATTAGGAGTGGCTATTATGGGATCTGTGGGTGGGGGTAGACTTGCAGGTACTCCTCCTCCAGAATCTCTGCGTCAATGGCTTACTGAAGCTCGAGATAACTTTGTGGATCTTGCTCTCAAATTCGTTCTAAGTGATCCAAACGTTTCAGTTGCTCTTTCAGGAATGGGTTCGGAAGAAATGCTAAACAATAACTTGAGTTTGGTATCAAATGAACATTATAACGTACTTATTGGTGATGAGAAAGAACGAATTGAGAAAATTGCTATCAAGTTTAAGGAATTATCCGATTTAGTCTGTACAAGTTGTGGTTATTGTATGCCATGCCCTAATGAAGTGAATATTAAACAAATTTTCGAGTTTTTAATCCGCTATCAAGTTTATGGACAAAAAGAGAATTCTAGACAAATGTATGCTCAAATTGGAAGAGCCCGGTGGACACCTGGTAAAAACGCAGCGGCTTGTGAGGAATGTGGAGAATGTTTGGAAAAATGCCCTCAAAAAATTCCAATAATTGAGCAACTAAAAAAAGCACATCGAATTCTTGGAAATGAGTAGCTTAACTTTGTGAGATGATCATTGTGCCTTATTGTCCAAAGTGCGGAGAAGAAGTGGGGACTGCGAAATTTTGTCCTAATTGTGGAACGTCACAAGGGCCAGGAAGACTATTGCAAGCTTATGCGCCTGCAAGAATAGAGGCATATAATCCATTTATAGGTGCCTGTTTATGCACATGTTTATCTCCGATAGCAATGATGGTATACTATTTCATCACTGAACCACAAGAAGATAGCCTACAAAAGACGTTCATATATTCAATAATCCCAATTGGTCTTTTTATAGGGATTAATGTCATCTGTGCTTTGGCAACATTCGTTCTTCCCATTGGTGAGTTCATGCCAATGATGATTGTATGGCCAATAGCTGCTTTACTAGGAACTCCAGTGATAACTGTATTAATCTACTATTATCTTTATAATCAAGAGCAAAAATTCTTTAACAAAGATTAATCTCTCTTTTTTTCAAAAAATATTTCTGAATGTCGTATTAGAAGGATAGGATACCAATTAATTCATTCATTGGTAATTGACATTCCTCGTCGCAGTATATTGATCAATGCATCTTCTTTTAGTTCTATAGGATTATATCTCATACTTGAGGCTTTCTTTGCTTTTTCAACAATAGGCGGTATATCTGATTCAGTCAATCCATATTCTGATAAGGAGGGTATATTTAACCCTAGTGTCAACTGTTTCAGATATTCAATTAGTGCTGAGTGAGCCTCAGTAATAGAAGCAGATAGAGTTCCAGTTACAATTCTTCCAAGTTTTGCATATTTTGCAAGCGTTACATTAGTAGACTCCTTTGTGGTGAGCGCTTTGATATTAGTTTCAATCGTTGATGCAAGGAGTGCTGAGCATATAACTCCGTGAGGAATTTGTAATCCTCCCATAGGTGCAGCAAAACCATGTACCGCTCCTAATCCAGCATTTGTTAAGCAAATCCCACTTAAAATTGATGCTAGGGCCATATCTTCTCTTGCATTCAGTGATTGACCATTTTTATAACAGATAAGAAGAGATTTTGAAGCCTTCTCGACTCCCAATAAAGCCAAAGCGTCAGTCAGAGGTTGAGATTTGTTAGATGTATAAGCTTCAATCAGTTGAGTTAACGCATCCATTCCACAGGTTGCAGTAACAGAAGGTGGAACTGTTACCATTAACCTCGGATCAACAATTG
>JAEOTY010000129.1 GCA_016839625.1 Candidatus Hodarchaeota archaeon | reverse complement strand
CGATTTCGGTGAACCACTGGTTTGCGAGAGCTCGTTGCACGTAAGCGTATTTCATCAGGCATTGGGCTAAAAAATTTCGACTGAAACCAGGCTTAGCTCGCTTGGTGACCTTATTCAGACTGAAAGTAGGACTCCCAATCGCACCCGTTAATATGGTGACCAGGGCGTCAATTTCGCGTTTACGAAATGCAGAAGAATTAAAAAGCTGAGTTCGAAGAGCTGCTTGGAAAGCTTGACGAGTAGTCTTCATTTTGAGTCAAATGCCGACGAAAGTCGGCTTTCCTTAAAGATCTTCCGGTCGCTCAAAATTCGAACTCGATAAAATTTCAAAATCAAGTCGAGTAAATTGTAATATGTGAAAAATAATATGAAAATTTTGGCTAAATCTGGTTGTAGCATTGGTATTGATGTTGGGAGTTCTGGAATAAGATTATTGCTTCTTAATACCAGAGGAGAAAAGTTAACCACGGAAATTATGACTTATAGAGAACTTCAAGAACAGGGTACTATCATTTGGGATAACGAAAAGAGAATTAACATCATTGCATTAGCAGAGACTATTGAAAATCAATTGATTCTCTTATCAAGAAATTTTCCTGAAGTGAGAATAATGTCATTAGGTATATCAAGTATCGGTCCCTCACTGGTCTTGTTATCTAAAGATTCTAAGCCGATAATGCATGCCTTTACATATGCATATCAAAGTGCACAAGAATATGTAAAACATTTACCAGCAGATTTCCAAGAAAAGACAGGAAGTATATACAGTGGAGCACTACCTTTTGTTCAACTCTTAAAAATGAAAGAAGAAGATTTGTTGTACTCCTGCTATAAGATTACATCGATAAATGATTATCTTGTTTGGACTATGACTGATCTACAATTAGAAGAAATCTTCTCTACAATTCCTAATGCCTCGTATACTGGATTATATTCGTTGATACAAAGCGAGTGGGATCAGGAGTTGATACAAAAGACAGGATTGAGTTCATCAGCTTTACCGAGATTAATTCCCTTAGGCAACTCATTTCCCTTAAAAAGCAAATTTAAACAAATTTCGAAAATTTTCAAAGATACTCTTGTTGTTTCAGGCGCAATTGATGGAATTGACGCTTTTTGGGCAACTGGAGTTGAAAAAGAAGACATTATTGTTGGTTCAGCAAGTACTACAGGTGCCTTGAGAAGATTGAGGAAAACCCCTAAGAAAAAATTTGGCAGTCAACTGGTTCAATGTTGTCAAATAAATGAAAGTTTATGGGTCGAACTGATTCCATTTAATAATGTGGGTACATCTTTTGAGTGGTTAGCGAATAATTTCAAGTCTTTGTTTAGTAATTACGTTGATAAATGGAACCAATTAAACATTGAAAAATTAGAATTGGAATCAAGTAATAAGCTTAAGGAAGTAAGCACAAACCTAGAATCATATCTATTAAAGCTCCCCATCTACTTTCCATATATTGAAGGGGAACCGAGAGGACCGAATGGAAGAGGAAAGATAAAAGGGGGATTTATTTTCAAAAAAGAGTATCCTAGTAATTGTATTGACCTTTATATCTCAGTAATTGTTGGGATAGTGAATATGTTTTACCATAATCTAGAAATGTTGGATCCTCCAGATGATTATAGGGAAATTCGATTGACTGGATTAATTGCTCGGAAATCACGATTGTTTTTAAGATTGTTTGCTTCATTGATAAATAAAAAAATTATAATCCTGAAAACAGAACAATCAGTTGCATGGGCAACTGGCATGAGAGCATTAATTTTTATAAAAATTCTTGAAAAAATGCCAAAAGTAGCTACATTTGAACCAATCTTACCAGAAGAGAGTGAAATGCAAGAATACTTAATTTCTCTTTATAAAGAATATATGGAAGTATATATTTCCCCAGATTCTTATCATATTTTAACTTCAGAGAAAGAATTGAAAATCAGTTAAAGGAGCGAACATTATTTACAAAAGCTTAACATCGATAGACAGTATAATCACCTATGATCAAAAGAAAGACTTCTTAGAAGAACTGCTAGAAGAGTTTGATTTTTCTTTAAATAGAGTTCTCATCATTCCACCTGATTATACACGTTATCATTCAAATGCTGGAGAATTAACCCAAATTCTTTTAGATCTATTTAAAACCAAAACCCAGGTACGAATATTACCAGCTTTAGGAACTCATTCTCCTCTTACGGAAATTGAGATTAAAAAAATGTTTGGTAAGATTCCTAGGCATCTGTTTATTGTACATAACTGGCGTAAAGATGTTGTTAAAGTTGGAACAGTACCTTCAGAGCTCATAAAGAATCTATCAGAAGATAGATTGGATTATTCAATTATAGTTGAAATAAATAAGGAGCTTATTGAAGGCAATTATGATTTAATAATCTCAATCGGTCAAGTAGTCCCACACGAAGTTGCCGGTATGGCTAATGGAAATAAAAATATTCTAGTTGGAGTTGGGGGGAGTGATATGATTAATAAAAGTCATTTTCTGGGTGCTTGTTATGGAATGGAACGAATGATGGGGAGAATTGAAAGTCCTGTTAGACAGCTATTTAATTACACAGAATCATGCTTCTTGAAGGATTATCCACTATTATATATCCTGACTGTTCTAGATAGAAATAAATCTGGAATTATGACAGTAAAAGGATTATTTGCAGGTAAAAATAGTCACGCTTTTGAAGAAGCTGCGAGGTTAAGTCAGAATACAAATTTAACTTTCTTAACCAAACCATTAACCAAAATTGTAGTCTATCTGAATCCAAATGAGTATAAAAGCACTTGGTTGGGCAATAAGGCAATTTATCGGACGAGAATGGCGATAGAGGATGAAGGGGAACTTATCATCCTTGCTCCAGGATTAAAACAGTTCGGTGAGGATAAAACAATAGATCAAATTATTAGAAAATATGGATATAGTACAAGTAGTGAAATCATTAAAGCAGCAAAGGAGAACAAAGATTTACAGCAAAATCTATCAGCTGCAGCTCATCTGATACATGGATCTTCAGAAAACAGATTTAAAATTACTTATTGTCCAGGAAATATCAAAAAACATGAAATTGAGGATGTTAATTTTCAATATGCTGATCTTACTGAGAAATTGGATGTATATAACCCTAATAAGTTGGTAGAGGGGTTTAATCAACTTCCTGATGGAGAGGAAATATTTTTTATCAAGAACCCATCCATAGGATTATGGACTCTTAAAGAGAAATTTGATCAATAGTACTTTAAAATCTTGAGGTATATGATGATGGTAAAAGCTGATATCGGTCTTATTGGACTCGCAGCTATGGGAGAAAATTTAGCACTGAACATGGAAAGGAATGGTTTTTGCGTTGCAGTATACAATAGGACTCCAGATAAGATAGATAATTTTGTAAAAGGTCAAGGGGCAGGAAAAAACTTTATAGGTTGTTATAACATTGAAGAATTATGTCAACATGTTAAAACACCTCGTAAAATAATGTTATTAATAAAAGCTGGAAACTCAGTTGACCTTATGATAAAACAAATTGGTTCTCACCTTGATCCAGACGATATTATCATAGATGCAGGTAATTCACATTTTAAAGACACCATTCGAAGACAGAGGATGATAGAGGATGAAAATCTTAGATATATGGGTATTGGGGTATCAGGTGGGGTGGAAGGAGCATTGAAAGGACCATCAATTATGCCAGGAGGGTCAAAAGGAGCGTGGGACGAGGTTAAGGCGATTTTCCAATCTATCTCTGCTAAAAGTAATGGAAAACCTTGTTGTCAATATATGGGCCCTAATGGAGCAGGTCATTTTGTAAAAATGGTTCATAATGGAATAGAATATAGCAATATGCAACTAATTGCAGACTCTTACTTTCTTCTAAAAACTCTCCTTGAACTTGATATAAAGCAACTTCAAGCAGTTTTTGAAAAATGGAATCAGGGAGATTTAAATTCATATTTGATCGAGATTACCAAAAATATCATGTCGATTGAAGATTCAATTGCAAACAAACCATTATTGGACCTAATTTTGGACACTGGAGGGCAAAAAGGTACAGGAAAATGGACTAGTCAAACAGCTTTAGAGATTGGTGTACCAATACCTAGTGTTAGCGAAGCTGTTTTCGCACGATTTATTTCAGCACTGAAAGACGAACGAATTCGAGCCTCTGAGCAACTTAAAGGGCCCAAGATTCAATATAATGGTGATATAGAAACGCTCGTTGAATCTATTCGTAAGGCTTTGTATGCTTCATTACTATGTTCATACGCTCAAGGGTTTACTCTCCTTAAAGGAGCAGAGAAAGAATATGGATGGAAATTTAATTTTAGCGACATAACACACATCTGGCGTAAGGGATGCATCATCCAAGCAAAAATTCTAGAGAAAATTAAGATAGCGTATAGCGAAAATCCAGAACTAGAAAATCTACTAAACACTACATATTTTAATGAAATTATCGGGGAATACCAAGAAGCTTGGAGAAATGTAACAGCTAATGCAATTAAAAGCGGTATACCTGTACCTGGATTCAGTTCGACTTTAACGTATTACGATAGTTATAGAAATCCACGCTTACCAACAAATTTGATTCAAGCACAGAGAGATTACTTTGGTGCTCATACTTACGAGAGAGTTGATAAACCACGAGGGAACTTTTTTCATTACGACAAATGGCCTGAATTGGAATAGTAAAAGCTGTAAGATTGATCATAACTAATAGAACGAAGGATCACGCTGTCTTACACCTTTAGGTGGCTCACTTTTCATGGTTTCTTCTGGAGACAAGATCTCAATTAATTCGTATTCTTGAATACCCAATCCACGCTCTTTAGCAAATCCAACAGACAAATAAGGATTCTTCATTGGCCCGTGAAGACGTTGGAACGGATGAAGGTCTACATTCGGGTCGAGATTCGCCTACTTAAAAAATGGGGGAATGTTCTTCTCAATAAGCCCCTCTTTTGCAATAAGATCTAGAGTCGCAGTTTCTATTGCCACAATATCTCGACTGCCCAACACTCCTATGTCGTTTACCACACTGGTTGACCAAATCCCCAACAATCGCACAAGGCACTTATGAGAGGAATTAGGAAGATCTAATAGTTGTAGATTCTGTTGTGATAATGAAAAGGATCCACTAGAAAGATATCTCCTTTAAAAGTATTATTTACAAATAGATAGCACGCTATTCTTATTTATAGACTCCTTTTATGAATGCTATAGCACCGACTACAAAGAATACCATTCCACTAAGAATTAATAAAGTCAAATCCAGAAAGACCTGACCTAATTCTAAATTAAGGATCAGAAACTTTCGATATGCCTCACCAGCGCAATAAAAAGGGTTTAAATGCCATAATTGAATATCACCGATTAAGGGGACTCTTGGTAAGGGAATAAAACCACCAGTTAAGAAAGAGAGTGGGAGTGCAATGAGGCCTGGTAGATAAGTCGCCATTTTACCATCAAGGAAGGCAGCAATTCCTATACTGATTCCAAGAAGTGGTAATACAGCAAAAGCACTTACTAGAAGCACAAAGATTGCTTGGTAATTCCCTTGGAATGGAAAACCCAAGAAATAGATTGTGATAACTGCAGAAATCATTGTTAGTAGTGTTGAGATGACTTGCGTAAATGTTAATCCAAACAAGAAGGAAGATGAGGGAAAATCGCTCAATTTTAATCTATCAATAGTACCTTGTTCTTGCTCGTATCCCACAATACCAGCAACACCTGTACTAGAAGTAATTAAAACAAATACCAAGAATGCTGGAACATAAATATCAAATTCTGTGAAGGCAAGAGTCGTAATTGATTCATATTCAATGAAGAATTTCCCAGGTAAATCGAGCCCTGTGACCCAAAATTCATCAAGAAAAGAACTAAACATCTCTTCTAATAGTGTGGTTGCTTCAACAAAACGAGCATAGGAATAATCTCCTATCAATTCAATAGACGTTTCTGAGTATGCATAATTAGAAGTGTTCAATATGAGCTTTTCTTCAGTTACATTAATTCGATGATTCAATCCCGTAATTAGTGTTTTAGAAAAGTCATCTGGAATAATAAAACATAAGCTAATGAAACGACTTTGAACTGCTTTGCTAGCTTCTTGTTGGTTATTGAATAGAATAACAGAAAAACTACGTGCATCATTTTCAGATAAAAGCATTTTTGATTGGTTAATATTCTTAATAAAGTAAGAACCAAATCCTTCTTGAAGAGGATTACCTTCCAAATTATTATCCTCAAGATAAGCAGAAAATTGAGATTGAAAGTTGGAATTTAGGATGATTCCCTGATCCTGGTTAATAACACCAATTTTATAATGATCTCCAGTATCCCCAATGATAACAAACGAACTCTGATCCCCATAAAGAAAAGCAATACCAACAATGAAAAGAATGGGTATAAGGAATATTATGCTCATTCTCTCAACATTTCTAACAGTTTGTTTCAGACATCTTATCGTGTAAAGCAATATTTTATACATTTTATCTCATCCTCGTCTTTTAAAACGTAAATAATCGAATAAGATGACAGAAAATATGAAAAAAGGGATTGAAAGAAATAAACTCATGAGAATATCAGGCATCACAGGATAAAAATCAAAATCATATAGTAAGACCTGACGTAAAGCATTAACTGTATGTGTTATTGGGAGAAGATCCCACAATTGAAAATCTCGTGGGTAACCACTAGCAGTGGGAAAAATTTGGGGAATAAGGATGACCTTGGGGACTTCTATGAAAGCTCCACTCATAAATGCAAGGAATGGTGCACCAAAACCTAATACATTTCCTACAACATCTTCATTAGATAAAAACGCGGTAGAAATGAATACAAGAAACAAACAGAAAGGGAAAATCGAGAGGGAAATAAAGAAAGCAAGAAGAAGATCTCCTTGAGGATTAAATCCTAATATCAAACTACACAGGAATAGGATTAATGTTTGGCCTATCATGACTGGAACTTGGATTAAAATTGATCCTAGGATGTAGGAACTTGCTGAAGAAGGAGCTAAGCGAATACGATCAAATGTTGTTTTTTTGGGTCTGAATTCCATGCAGAAAAACATTGATGTCAGTGATGGTTGTACAACAATGCCAAATACAATCAGACCAGGTATAGATAATTCAAATAGAGAGTATTTCGGAATATTAACTTGGTATTCTTCATTCATTCTGAGCGAGATGCTTCCACCTTGCTCTTTGAATGCAGTTGTAAGATCCTGATACTCATTTATTACAATCGTGATTAATGATTTTGCCATTTTAAAATTTAAATAACTCGCGTCTCCTTTTATACGGATTGTATCGTTGGTGTTTGCTGGTAAATCAGGAGTAGAGGGAAAATACACCTGAATCATTTCATGAAAATAGACTCCATATGTATTCCGCCAATAAGTGTTCAAGATAGAAAGAGATGTATTAGAAAATTGAGAGCCAAGAATAATCAGAATATCTAGATCTCGTTTAAACAACTCATTTTCTGCTTCGGACTCTTCCTCAAATTGAGTGACGTTAAATATGTGTGGAGCATCAGTAATGTTACTATATGTTAAATTCGCAAGAATATCAATGAATTCATTCCCAAATCCCTTATCAAGAACATCAGAATCATGGTATTGAGTAAAAGAAGAATTTTCAAAGATTGTTTCATTCTGAAAAAAGGATTTGATATCATCAGTTATGCCAGCATCATGGTTAATCACACCCAGTAAAAATGTCTGGCTTTCTCCTACTGGGGATGTTGAAAATCCAATCCAATATAATCCAATAAAAAATAATGGAAACAATATTAAATAGGGGACAGTCCATTTACTTCTTACTAACTGTATCCCCATTCGTTGAGCGACACCAAGAACTTGTCTTAAAGACATTCATATACCTCCTAGTCTCTCAGAGCTCGTCCAGTCAAATTAATGAAGACATCTTCAAGAGTAGTACTTCTAATAGCCATGTTTACAACTTCAGCGCCTTGTGCTTCAATATGATTCAAAATATGACTTAAATGAGACACCACATTTAATGCCCGAATCATAACTCGTCCTCCTGATGTGTAAACATCGTGTATATTTCCTTCATTGAAATCTTTCAATGATTTGGTAACAGTTTGTAGTTGAATATCACTGTCATTGGCCATTGTAAATTCTACTAGGTCTCCCTCACCAATTGAAGCCTTTAACTTTTGAGGGGTGTCTAAAACTAGGATTTTTCCATGGTCAATTATAGCAATCCTATTAGAAAGACGATCCGCTTCTTCCATGTAATGAGTTGTTAAAATAACTGTTTTTCCTTGATTTGGAAGATTTTGGATGAAATCCCACATAACAACACGTGACTGAGGATCAAGGCCAGGTGTTGGCTCGTCACATAGAATGATTTTTGGATCATGGACAAGCCCTAGGATTAAATTCAAGCGCCTTTGCAACCCGCCTGATAAATTCCGTGTCAGATGCTTACGTTTTTCATCAAGACCAACTTTAGAAATTAAAGAGTCGATACGATCTTTCGCCTCCTTTTTAGGAATATCATAGATTTTTGCTAAGAACCACAGATTTTCTTCAACCGTAAGATCATCATAGAAAGTAAGTGATTGCGGTATGATCCCAAGAATTCTCTTTAATTCTTTACCATTCTTGTGAGGGTCTTGCCCTAAGATCCTGATGTTACCTGCATCAGGTTGTAAGAGACCAATAATCATTCGTAAAGACGTTGTTTTCCCAGCTCCATTTGGACCTAAAAAGCCAAAGATCTCTTTCTCATGAATATCAAGGGAGATTCCATCTACAGCTTTCACAAGCTTGTCTCCTTTCCCAAAGTATTTTTTCAAGCCTTTTACTTCAATAATATTGGACATTTTAGCTATTCTCCTCCAGTAAGACCCATTTTAGAGAATTCTTCTTTAAAGAAATTTAAAGCATATTCAAGTAACTGTACATATGCTTCATAACCTAGGATTTGCTCTTCAAGGACAGATTTCAAAATCGGATCAGTTTCACGACATTCGCTCAAGAGCTGTTGTAAATCATTAAGACAGATATTGGTTTTTTCAATGAAACCTTCAAAGATTTTTGCAATCATTTCTGTTCCTGGAGTGGCTTTATAGGTATAACCAGTCTTATGAGTGCCTTCTTTCAGGATTGTACCATATTTTTCATTAATTTTAATCGCTCTATTAATGGAAGACACCGAAGTTGGATATTTTCCATTTGGAAAGAAATCTGTTAGCCTCTTCGAAATGGTTTTTTGGGTCCATTGTTGATCATTTGGCTCTAAAAGCAAAAGAGTATCTATCCAACCACAGAGTCCAGGAATACCGTATTCTTCATAGTATGATGCAAATATATCAAAGAATTTTTGCCGTAAAAGACTAATCATTGTAATTCCCTAATTAATAAATAGCATATGAACATCTTATAAGGATTTCCATTTTATGAATTTCTGAATTTCAGAATTTTGGAATTATATCCAACAAGCATTGAAACAAGAAAACTAAATTGGATAAAGTGTATTACCTTATAAAGCAAATATAACTGAATAATCGCAAAAATACTTTCTGAGATGGAATATTGATATGAAAACATTTATTCTATTAGATAAGGATACTAAAAGGAAGCTTCCCAAAGAATTTCAATCGGATGATAATCGGTTTACTGAAAATCTTGTTGAATATTTTTTAAAAAGGTACACCAAAGCACACGACAAAGTTATTGACATTTTTGCGGGACTAGGAACGACTTTATTTGTTGCTGAGGCGTTAGGTCGTATTCCGTTCGGAATAGAGTACGATGAGAGGCGAGTAGAATACGTGGACTTACGTAAGACTACTAAAAGTACTATTATCCATGGTGATGCTTATCAGCTAAACTCATATCATCTTCCAGAAATGGATTTTGTTATTACTTCTCCACCATACATGCATAAAGATGAGGATCAGAACCCTCTTACCGCTTATTCGACAAGAGGAGATTATCAGAGCTATTTGAATGGATTGCAAGAAATCTTTACTCGATTGAAGACAATTCTGAAAACAGGAGCTCATGTGGTCATCGAGGTTTCCAATCTTAAAGGAAAAGAAGTGACTACTCTGGCTTGGGACATTGCAAAGAAGATTTCCCATGTGCTCCACTTTCATGGGGAGCTGATTGTTGGTTGGCAAGGGAAAAATACTGGAGACGGTACTTATGGGTATGGGTACGATCACAGCTATTGTTTAGTGTTTCAAAAAACTGAGCTAGTGTAAAGTTATAGATATGGAAGATTTACCTAGATTATGATTAAAAGCTGAAATAAAAAACTTTAATTGGAAATAATTAAACTCCTTTACAACTTTGAACCAATATTGAGATGATATTAATGTTTAATAGTACTACACAATCACGCGGACTTATTTTCTCTTTAGGAAGAACTTTCATAATCATTATAATATTCGCATTGTCTATTGGTGTTTTTACTGGTATTAGTTTTGATAATGTCAACTCTCAATATGAAGAATTGTTAGATACTAATACGACAATACTATCAGTGTCAAATCACATTTTGGTTGATTTTATTACGATAAAAGGTGCCGAAAATGAATTCATTCAAACTGGAAATATATCTCTGAAATCCGTTATTAATACTAAAGCTACAGCAATCAGTCAAGTAGCCACTCAGCTCATTAATAGTGATATTAATGCAACTTTGAAGGAATTTACAAAACGTATTCAAACGAATGTATACGAGTATACCGTTGAATTTTCTTATTTAACTAATAAAACAATGAGTAGGGGAGGGGGAGTCTTTGGATTAAACAATAATTCTGTGGGAAAGCTCCAAGCTCTTATTCTCGATGTCGAAAATGATTTAGTTGCTTTAAATCAATCTAGCAATTCGAGCTTTATTCAATTAGATGTTATCGTTCTCCAAATCAAAGATACTACCAATAATTATTTAATTCAAGATTATAAAAAGGTCAATACAACTAAATATCTAGAGAATATCTCTTTGCTCATAGACAACTTTGAAACCACTGCAGAGTCAACAATTGTGAATGAAACTGTAAAATCAAGGCTAAATGTTACTTTTGATGAATATATTGAGGTTTTTAATAATACTATCAGGTTAGATGCTGAAATCGGTACACATGAGGCACGTCTTAAAAGTTATACAACTAGTATAGAAACGATGGCTACATTTTTGAATACTGAATTATTAGATAATACTAATCAAATTAAGAATAACATTCAAAGAAGAACTAGTGACACTCAAGTTCTTATTATACTTTTGTATTTGGTTTTGACTCTCTTTTGCATTTTTTATAGTTTTTACACCACAAAAAATCTTAGCAAACCAATTCATAAACTAGAGGATTCACTAAATTTAATGAGTGAGGGTGATTTTTCCAATATAGTTGAATTCAGTAAATCAGTACCTAGAGAACTAGAAAATCTAAAGAACAATATAAACCAAATGCGAGAAAATGTCTATAGTTTAATTAGTAATATAGGTAAAGCTTCAGATATGACTGCATCTTCGTCCGAAGAGGTTGCAGTAACTGCTGAAGAAGTTACGGCTCTAAGCGGAGAAATCGCATCATCAATTCAACAAATATCAAGAGGTTCATCCATACAATCTTTAGCTTCATCAGAAGCAATTGAAAAAGTGTCCGAAATTTCTAGGTCAGTGGATATTTCAGTAGAAGACATTGGGGAAGCTTTGAAGATGATACAGGATATATCCAAACAAATCAATATTCTGGCTCTAAATGCAGCCATTGAAGCAGCCCGAGCTGGTGAATATGGTAGAGGATTTGCAGTAGTTGCTGATAATGTTAGACGATTAGCTGAAGAAACACAGAAGAATTCAGCTGATATCAGTGAAATCACAAATCAAATTGTAGGAGATCTGGGAGTTAAAGTAAGATCTTTACAAGAAACTTTACAAAACTTCGCCGCACAATCTGAGGAATTCAGTGCTATTAGTGAGGAAGTTGGAGCCAGTACTGAAGAGCAAACAGCAGCAATGAGTCAGCTTACTAATGCTGCTCAGAAGTTAGCACAGCAGGCAGATTCTTTAGCGGACTCAGTTTCTAAATTTTCCTTTTAGGCGTCCATATTTCAGGATAAACAAGGCCAGAACCAGTACCAAACAATACGATTGATTCTGAAGAATCCACAAACCCTGAGTCTTTTAATTGTTGTACCCCTGAGTATGTTGCTGCACCCTCGGGTGCTTGCATGATTCCTTCTTGCCTTGCTAGGGTCTTCATTGCTAATAGCATTTCTGAATCATCCACAGTAACAGCTGTTCCTTCTGATTCGTATAGTGCTTTCAAAATCAAATAATCTCCCACAGCTGCAGGAACTCTTAAGCCTGGGGCGATTGTTTTTGCATCTTCCCAAAAAGAAGCTGACTTTTTGCCTTGCTCAAAAGCCCTACAAATAGGTGCACAACCAGAAGACTGTACAGTGACCATCCTCGGTCTTTTTGACCCTATTAAACCTATAGTTTCTAATTCATCGAAAGCTTTCCACATGCCGACTATACCCGTCCCTCCACCAGTTGGATAAATGATTACGTCAGGAACGGTCCAGTTCAACTGTTCGACGAGTTCGAAGGCCATTGTTTTTTTTCCCTCAACACGATAGGGTTCTTTAAGGGTAGAAACATCAAACCAATCATTTTCTACAGCTACTTTCTTACAAGTTATTGCGGAATCTGTTATCAATCCTGGTACAAGCTCCAAATCTCCTCCCATTGCGAGTACTTCGTTCTTTAGAAGAGAAGGTGTATCTTCAGGCATAAAAACATGTGCATGAACTCCTGCACAAGAAGCATATGCTGATAAAGCTGCCCCAGCATTTCCTGCAGTGGGAATCACGAACTCTTGAATTCCCAATTCACACCCTTTAGAAACAGCCGCGCACAAACCTCGACTCTTGAATGTTCCTGTTGGATTCTGTCCTTCATCTTTTAACAATAAATTCTTTAATCCCATCTTCTTTCCAGCATTCTTCAAATGCAGAAGAGGAGTCCACCCCTCTCCAAGTGAATATCGATATCGAGGCTCTTTGACGGGCATTATTTCATTGAATCTCCAAATGTTAAAACATCGATTCCCCTCGATGTGCTTAGGTGTAAGGTTCTCTCGAGCTTTTTCTAAATCATATTTCGCAAATAAGACTTTTTCGCATGATGGACAAAGCCCGTGTCTCTCTATTGGATCGTATTGTTTCTTACAAGAAGTACAAACAATAGATTCTAAACAAGATCCCATGTTATCACTTTTCTTCTGGTTTACCATTAGTTCTCACATATAATTTAATTATCGTTTGAGAATTATTTTACCCTTTGCTCAAAAAGAGACATTGAAAAATATATACTAAAGGACAAATCATAAAGAGACATTGAAAAATATATATACTAAATAATTGTAAGGCTCTTTTGAAGGAATTTACTGGACTGGTTTTTAAAATGGACACCAAAGAAAATTATAAGGCTCTTTTGAAGGAATTTAGTGACTACATTATTCTCGATCAAATCGAAAGTTTAATTAATTGGGATTTTGAAACATATATGCCCCCAGAAGGTGTAATGCAGCGTTCAAAACAACTGTCAATGATAGCTGCGCTGATTCACGAAAAAATAACTAATCCGAAGGTAGGTGAGCTACTAAAAAAAATAAAAGAGGATTTAGAATCGTTAGGTGAAATCGAAAAACGAAACATCTTCCTTATAGAAAGAAAATACAATCAAAAAGTCAAAATACCTATAGAATTAGCAGGAGAATTGGCAAAACAAAAAGCAATCTCAACACAGACATGGAAGAAAGCCAAAAAAGAAAAAAATTATGCACTTTTTAAACCAGAATTTGATAAATTACTAGAACTGTCAAAAAAGAAAGCTAATTATATAGATCCTAATAAAGAACCTTTTGATGTTTTAATGGATGAATTTGAGCCAAATATGACCTCAATAATGGTAACTAGGATTTTTGACGAGTTAAAAAAAGGATTAATTCCAATTATTAAAAAATGCACTAATTCACCAAATCAACCTGATTCATCATTACTTAAACGTAATTGCCCAATAGATATGCAAAGAAAAATATCAGAAGATATCTCACAATTAGTAAATTATGATTTGGAACGAGGGAGGATAGATGAGACGGAGCACCCATTTACCACTGGATATTATGATGATGTTAGAATTACAACCCACTATTTTGAAAATGATTTTTCTGACTCATTTTATACAGTATTACACGAGGCTGGACATGCGTTATACGAACAAAATCTCTCTCGCGAATATATGTACCAACCGATAGGCTGGTTCTCATCCTATGGGATTCATGAATCCCAATCACGCTTCATTGAGAATATTATTGGACGTTCTCGTGAATTTTGGGAATTTTACAAACCAAAATTCGATGAAATTACTCAGGGTAAATTCTCTGACATCGATTTGGATTCTTTAATCCATGTGGTCAATGAGGTCAAACCCTCCAAGATTCGTATTACTGCTGATGAAGTTACATATGGCTTACATATAATTATTCGATTTGAGATAGAAAGAGACTTATTAGCTGGTAAAATAACAACAGAAGAACTACCTGAGGTATGGAATGCAAAATACAAAGATTACCTTGGAGTAGTAATTGAGGATGATGCGGAGGGTGTGATGCAAGACACACACTGGCCTAGTGGCTTATTTGGTTACTTCCCGTCTTATGCTCTCGGAAATTGTTATGGAGCACAAATGCTAGCAAAAATGGTTGAAGATATTCCAAACTTTAAAGAACTTGTAAGGAATGGTGACTTAAAACCGATTATTAACTGGATGACAGAAAAAGTCCATAAAGCTTCCAACTTGTATGATCCACCAGACCTAATCAAAAGAATCACTGGTGAGGAAATCAATGTAAAGTATTTTATTCAGTACCTGGAAGAAAAATACTCAAAAATCTATGGTTTATAAAATAGAATTATTGAAAGGAGAATTAATTCTCCTCTGTAATCAATGTCGTGTTCGAGGTAAATCAAAGGAAAACGTTGCTCCTCTGCTTTTCCCCTTACTCTGAGCTGTGAGTTTTCCTCCGTGAGCCTCAACGATCTTTTGACATAAGTATAAACCGATACCTGTCCCACCAGTTGAATATTCAGTTGAAATACTCACAAATTGGTCAAATATCCTTTTTAAATCTTTTTGAACAATTCCAGCACCATTATCTGACACTTGGAAGTGTATATGATCATTCAGTATTTCGTACTCTACTTTAATCTTTCTCTGGTCTTTCGAGGTATGTTTAATAGCGTTATCTAAGATGTTATCAAAAACCTGTTTCAACCGCTCAGTATCACCCTCAAGTATTATCAATGGATCCTCCTGACAAATTTGAAATTCAAACTGCTTTCCTAGGAGTTGTTGATAAGGTTCAATAGTATCTTTTAGAAAATTACACAAGTTAAAGACTGTTTTTTTAACCTCAAAAATACCACGTTCTATTTGTGCAATCATTGTTACTTGTGTTGCTAATCGTTCTAAACGATCTAGATTTCTTCTCACAACCTTAAACATGTTGTCTCTTTGTTTTTGATCAAGAAGATCAATATTTTCTTCGAGTAAATCACAATAACCAGTTACTACAGTTAAGGGGGTTCTTAATTCATGACTTGTCATCCATACAAAGTTGTCCCGTCGCTCTTCTAGTTCTTTTTTGACTTCTTCTGCTTTTTTTCGTTCGGATACATCTCGTAAAGTAGACATCAAGTATGTTGGAAAACCGTTTTCATCTTGAACCACAACAGTATTTGTCTCAACAGGAAGTCGTGTCCCATCTTTCTTAAAAATCACATATTCGCGGTTTCTTGGTCTACCTGATTCAATAATTTGCTTCAGATTTACAACAGCGAATTCTTTTTGCTCTTGGTCAATCAAATCAAAACCACTAGTACCAATTAATTCTTCTTCGTCCTCATAGCCTAGCATTATTGCACATTGCTTGTTTAACATCACTATATTACCCTGAAGATCTGTTTGAGCAATTCCATCTGGAGAGGTTTCAACAAGATTTCGAAATTGTTGTTCACTTTCGCGCAATTCTTTTTCAACTTGTTTAAGCTTAGTAACATCCACTATAGATACAATTACCTTTTCTAGGGTCTCCTCAAATCCAGGTACCACAGAAGATTTAACAACTACGTGAATAGGCTCCCCTGTGAGTTTGAATCCAGGATATTCGCTTTCAAAAACCGTCTGACCACTATGAAGAACAAGGACTTCTTCTTTAAATACCTTATATGCTTCTTCACTAAAAAAAGCACCTAATCCTTCAAAGAATTTTTCCTTACTTTTAGCCTCATATATTGTTAACGTTACATTATTCACATCGTTAATTTTTACCATGTTAGCAATCTTTTTCACTTCATCAGGATTATTATCAAGATATGATTCGAGATCCTTTATACCTCTCTGTTTTAAACTATCCATATATTTTTTAACATCAGAATAATCCTCCTCCCATAATGAAATCGGTGAATCCTCGAATAACGATCGATATCTCTCCTCACTCTGCAGTAAAATTCTTTCTGCTTTCTTCCGTTCCGAAATATCAATATTAATCCCAATTGTGGCTAAGGCGGTTCCATCTGTATCATAAACTGTTTTTGCAGTTAACTCAATAGGTATTTTAGATCCATTTTTCCTAATACACGGAACCTCACCGAAAAATTCACCAGTTTCTGTAATTTGTCGACTGATTTCACTTTGTGTTGGCCCTCTAACTTCAGGATGATGAATGAAATCCACTGGTTTACCTATCGCTTCATCCCCTGAAAAACCAAAGATTTGTTCAGCTTTACCCATCCAACGTTGTATTTTTAGCTCTTCTTGATCTACTAAAAGAATACCAGCAGGCATTTGTTTCAGTATTTCATCAGAAAGACGAAGTTCTTTTTCTGCTTGCTTCTGCTTTGAAATATCTGTAACTATTCCCAAAATAGCTTTATCCCCCTCATAATCAATTAATTTTGTAGTGAGGATTACATTGATTCGATGTCCATCTTTTTTGATCAGATCATACTCGACAGGTTCAACCTCTTCTCCTGCCAAATGTTTTTTGAAATTTTGAGTCAATTTCTCTTGATATTCTAAAGCAATTAATTGAAGAAAGTTAAAATCTGAAGAATAGAATTCCTTTCGATTATAACCTAAGGTCTCTTCGCTCTTCTTATTAGCATATACCACCAAACTTCTTTTATTTATGAAAATCATATTGGGAGATTGCTCAGCTAATATTCTGAACTTTTCCTCTGATTCTTTGATAGCCTTAACTATTTGTTTGCGTTCCGTGATGTCACGGACGATTGCAAGGTTAGCGGGTTTATTTTGGTATGTAATCACTCCAGCATTAATTTCAGCATCTATTGGAGTTCCATCCTTCTTTACTAATCTAATTTCGTATATCGAAGGTACATCCTGCCCAGCCATACGAGCTTGGTACCTGTTGAGAGTTAAAGGAAAATCGTCAGGATGAATATAATCCTTAAAAAAAGTATCAAACATCTCCTCCACATTATAACCAAGCATTTCTGCAACTTGCTTGTTAAGAAAAATCAGTTTCGCATCCTGAAGGATCGCAATTCCATCATTTGCTCGTTCGACAAGAGTACGATATTTTCTTTCACTCTCCCGAAGTGCTTTCTCTACTTTTATTCGTTCAGTAATGTCACGGACTATCCCTTGGGTTCCAATGATCTTTCCCTCTTTGATGAGAGGTGAGCCATTAATTTCAACTATTATCATTTCGCCATTTTTGTGCTTTATTTGTCGCCTGACAAGTCTAATTGTTTTTCCCGTTATGGCTTGTTGAAATTTCTCTCTCGCTTTAGGTAGGTCATCACTAAGAATAATCTTCGAAAATTGTGTACCTATTATTTCCTCTGGCGTATATCCAAGGACTCTTTCGACTGCGGGAGAACAATAGGTGATTACACTGTCCTTGTTTGTCTGGAAGATTATATCAAGACTTGTCTCAGCAATTAAGCGAAAACGTTCTTCACTCTCTCCCAAGACATTTTGCTTTGAAATCGCCTGACTAATGATTTCTTTTGTATCCTCAGGAATGTCATCTCTCGAAAGAAGGATTTCTAGATTATTCATCATTTTCTCCGTATAATAGTTTAGATGGACTAGATTTTAAAGATTAGCTAATGGTTTGATAAGAAATAACCGTCATTACAGAAATTACACTGAAATATTCATTTAACTGTTTGTTTCCATTAAATTGGGGGATTATGAAGACAAGGATTAATCACGAAAAGTTTGCTGTTAATTAATCGATCTTTTTCGACTCTTCAAGCTTTCTTTCAACCCTACTAGCAATTCTCCTGTGTTTTTCGCGAATATAATAGTACCGACCTAGTACAAAAACAAAGACAAAGAGCAGCCCTCCTATAAACAATATCCAAGAATAATCACCATTTGAAGTTTTATTCTATGATGTAGGTTTCTATATGCTGTGGGTAAACATCAACTTCAGTTATGAACTGAAATAACTAGTTATAAATAATAGAAATTTGTGCAAGATAAATAGCATAGAATATAAGTATTGCATTTTGAGTGAGCTTCCCTATTCTCATTAACAGAAATTATTTACATCCGATTGGATGGAGAAAAGAGATCATGAGTCCTAATCTATCTAGAGATGAAGAAACACTTAGTGAGCTAGCAAAAAAGGTAACTCAAATAAAAGACCACCTACATATCCCTGATGAAGTTGCAAAAGGTATCAAAGCCCAATTTGAAGAAAGCTATGACGAAGCAAAGAACAATATCTCTCGGGTTGGTGGATCGGATGATGATTTGGCAAAAATGTGGGGATATAATTTTGGAGCATTATTATATGCATATTTAGAGAGGAGAGATACATTAGAAGGACGACAAGCACTCTCATTTATCAAAATGCAATTAGGGTACGAGTTGAATACTCATATTGGCGGATCCGAAATGTTGTTCGCTAGTTTTGTATTAGGCCTTTCTATGAGGTTTATG
>JAEOTY010000128.1 GCA_016839625.1 Candidatus Hodarchaeota archaeon | reverse complement strand
TTGGAGGATTTTCTGTATGGCTATTAACTCATGGAGTCTACACTCTAAGGAATAATTGATTGAGTTAGAAAGGATTTACAGATGAATTTTATTTTTCCTAAATTGTCCTTTCGCTTTTTATACTCTAAAAAAAAATGATTTTTACTCATTAAGAAGATAATAATTTCTTTTATTAAATAAATGGATAGAATTTGATGCTCAAATGCGAATTATAGAAATCCAAATACAGCAATTTTTCCTATTATGCTTATCCATTTCATTTTTTATGATAATTACAGTTGATACGATCATAAAAACTCCTCATTTAGTAAACTCAGAGAGTTTAACCATTGATACTGAAATGATTTCAGGTATTGAGGAATTAAAAACTGGTTTACAAGAATTAACTGATTATGAATACTATAGAAATCAAATTACCTCAACTTATTTTCAGAATATCAAAAATCATATAGAAAACTTTTCTAATTTCGGAAGTCGGGTAACTGGCTATCCTGGATATGAACATGCAATTAATTATATTAAAGATTTTTTCATAAGTCAAAATTTAATTAACGTACAAACCCTCTCGTACCCTCTTCTAATGTCTATAGATCACAACACGAAAATCACTATTAAAGGAGAAAATTATACAGCTCATGCACTTGTTTCCAATTCTGTTCATACTTGTAAGACCTCTTCCACTGGTTTGTTAGGAACCTTAATATATGGAGGTTCGGGAGAATTTTCTGATCTAGATGGGAAAGAAATAGAGGAATCAGTCGTAATTCTTGAATTTGATTCTCAAGATAATTGGATAAATGTGGCAAGTCTTGGAGCTAAAGCTGTCATATATTTGAAACCTAATGATACAAACCGATTTGAAGCCGAAACGAAATCAATTGATATCCCACTTGAATTTCCCCGAATCTACATTCATAACAGAACAACTGCAGAAACTATAAGAGAGTTAAGTTATCAATTAAATCAGTCTATCACGATTTATTCAGATGTTGAGTGGGAATCTATTAATGCGAAGAATATTATGGGAATATTACCGGGATTAGATGATGATATTATAATTATTTCAGCTCATTTTGATTCTTCATCTTTCGTACCTGCCGTATCACCAGGCGCAGATGAAGCATGTGGCATTGCAACTCTTTTAGAGACTATTAGAATCATGAAAGATAATGATATAGTACCAAAAAAAACTATAATGTTCTTAGCTCTCTCTGGTCATAATCAGGCAGCTTCAGGAGCAAGGGAATTCGTTTTTCAAAACTATGAGAGATTGAATATAAAAGGAGGAATTAAGCTTTTTTTGTCCCTAGATCTGTCTGCTTCAACCAACAAAATCGGAATCAATCCCTATGGTTATCTTTACAAATTTAAACTGAAATATACAACAGGAAATAACCTGTACAAACGGTTAAAGAGTATCGGGGAAGATCTCTTTCTTCAATATGCGTCAGATATAGAGTTGGTTGATAATCATTCATTTGAAGTTGAATCCTATATTAATATGCTAGATCGATTCGAAAACATTGCTCCAATTACATTCGTGGGCGATCAGGAACCTTTTATTGCTTCTAATGTACTAGGATTATCACTTTATTCGGCTGGTTCTCCCCGTTTACGATTCAATACTCCATTTGATTTACCTATATACCTTCAACTTGAGAAACTTAAATCTCAAGTTATCTATTCTATCTGTGCATTAGTACAACTTGTTAATGATGACAACTTAGAACATTACCTTGATTTACGACAGGAAGAATTTTCGGTAAAACACACGACGCACGTAGGTTATGGTATTATTAAAGGTTCTTGTAAAGAATATAATGAAACGACATCATGGGTAAATAATGTAGCAAATGCAATCATTCGGGTAAAGTCACGAGATCCGAATACAGGAAAATTTGGAATATATTCTTATTATACAAATACAGATGAGAATGGATCTTTTCAAGTAAGAGGGGTTTCCTCCTCCCAACCAGATAATCCATTCGAATTTGAAGTAGAAGCTTATGCGTTCGATTCGGAAGGAAAATTGGTAAAAACAAACAACTTAGGTCCATATGGAGTATTCTTTGAACAATCGAAGAAATTAATAACAAAAGAAATAACGATTAATCCGACAGTGTTCAATTGTGGAACCTTAAGTCTTTTCGAAATATCTCATCCATTTCATCAAGATATCTCAGATCAAACTCTGACTTACCAAGTTCTAGATCCAGAAACAAGAATATCTCTATCATTTTATGGGTACAAGAATATTGAATCTGTAAGTCTAATCTTTCTTCCTCCTAATACTCGAGCAAGTATTATAGGTACTTTTACAGACAAAATTGTAGGGGTTTATGCGACAAATTCTAGTCCGAAAATTCTACGAGGAAGTGGTTTTCAAGTGTACAAGGGTGAGTTCAAGAATTTGGGCATTGCAACTTTTATTACCTCAAAAGATCTTAAGTCTAAAACACAAACTTACCTTAACTGGTATATGTCTCAGAATATTTATGATGAGGAGGTTAGTAAAACATTCCAGAGAGTATCTGGACAAATAAATTATGCGAATCAACTAAAGGAGAATTATCAGTACTCGAAAGCAATAATAGAAATAGAAAATGCTCGAATTTTAGCAGATACTGCCTTGAAACAAGCCCAAAATGTCATCGAAGACGGAAATATGACAGCACTTCTCTTCGCCGTGTTCCTCATCCCGTTCTCAATTGCACTAACAATCCTGCTTTTTGACATTAATACAGGAGTGAAATTCACTATTGTTTCAAGCGCAATTTATTCAGTGACATTTGGATACTTTTATCTCATCCATCCAGGTTTCAAGATAGCTCCACATCTTGGAATAACCCTTATAGGTATAATTAATTTAATTTCAGTATTTATTATATTCTATATGTTCGTTTGGGAAATGAATGACTTCCTTAAAAGTTTACGAGCGAAGACGTTAGGATCCCATTATACTGAAATAGGTAGGATGTCTGCGATGCTACTAGCAATCAAAACAGGGATCAATAGAATGAAAAAACAAAAATTTCGGACTTCGATAACTCTTTCAGGGATGGCTCTGTTAACATTCTCATTGACCCTCTTTGCATCAACTAGTACTCAGGTTGGGAATAATATACTTGAATTAGCAATCCCAATTGCAATAGCGATTTTTCTTATGATGAATTCCGCAATAAGCATTGTATATGATTTAAAAAGAGAGATTTCAATATTTACATCAATAGGATTGTCACCAACCCATATAATAGGTCTTTTTTTGGCAGAATTTCTCGTGCATGCAATAATAGGATCAGTGATTGGTTATTCAGGAGGAATAACCATTATTAGAATTCTTTCAACAGCTGGATGGATTCCAGAAACTTTTTCTATAAACTATTCATCGAGGGTTGTTTTTATTGCCCTAGCTTTTAGTGGCCTTGGTTTGCTTGTGAGTATCCTATATCCACTTCGAATAGCTAGTAGAATTTCTGTACCCTCACAGAAGAGAACTTGGGAGATCACAACATTACCAGAAGATGAGGGAACAAAATGGAATATCTCTTTACCGTTTGTGGTATCAAATGAGAAAGAAGCAGAAGGAATCATTGCATTTCTGCGAGAATATTTTTTGATATATGAATCAGAAAGTGTAGGGGGGGCGTTTTTCCTACGTCAGATTAGTCTCAAGAATAACCAAGGGATAGAGAAATCTTTAATGGCAACGGTCAATCTAGCTCCATTTGATATGGGAATAATACAGACAATAGATATACACACTTATTACGACAAGGAAAATGATCACTGGAAGTTTACAATTAGGTTAGCACGATTGGAAGGGGTTCTACAAGCATGGCAAGCCTCGATTAAACAATTTGTAGGGAAAATAAGACAACAACTGCTTCTCTGGAAAGTTCTTTCTCAAGAAGAAAAAACGATCAACATTGAACGATTCAGACGGGAATTCGATAGTGACGACAATTCGCCTTATTGATTTTATTGATTTTCTGAATGTCTTCTGCTGAGACTTTTATTGACACTATACGCCTTCTTATTCCAGGTTTCTTATCTTTCTGAGACAACAACCCGAAGAGCATCCAAAAATTCTTTCTCCGTCTCTGGAAAATTCTGTTCAATGAAAGCTAGTGAGATCATAGTTCTTGTACGAGCAACTCCTCCCAATTGTGTAATTTTTACTAAATTAACTCGGAGAGTATCAATGGTTCGTGTACGCATTTTTACAAGTATATCTTCTTGACCTGCCACATAGTGAATTTCTATAAGTTCTAGTTCATTAATTTTAGATAAAAGTTGTGTATGAACGTCTAGTTGTCTATCAGGAGAGCTAGCAAGTTCAATTAATATGAAAGCGGTGATTTCTTTCCCTAATTTCTTGTCATTTGCTAATACTACGACCTTAATGACGCGTTCATCCTTTAGCTTTTTAATTCGCTTCTGAATTGATTGTCTCGATAGTTTTATCTCTTTTTTAGCTAATTCGTCCGCTATTTCTTGATGAGTAATTTCAGGTTCATTTTGTAGTATTTTTATGATGGCTCTGTCTTTTGTATCGAGGGTAGTTTCAGGATCAAAACTCATGTTTTTACCTCTTTTTTTGAACTTGATGCTCTTTGAATATTTAAGCTCATATATAGTTAGTTAAAAAATGTTTCGGAAAATTACTTTTTGCTATATATAAGTTTATATAATTAGCAATGTGTAAGCTTAAGTGGACAGGAGTTGACAATTTGAAGA
>JAEOTY010000127.1 GCA_016839625.1 Candidatus Hodarchaeota archaeon | reverse complement strand
GGGCATACGGGAGCGTTTGCATGCACCCATGTGTCTTCCTACATGGGAAGTAAAACTACTCTAAATGCACCCTTTCTGCTTGTTAAAATGGATGTCATTCGATGAGTCAACTGACCTCATATCAATATGAAAGGGTTGAAAATATGACACAGCATTGTATGATCAATGGGATGTTGTTGGAGTCAATGGACTTATTTTATAGAATATTTTTCCTGATCTCAACGATCATAATGAGCACTAACATTTTTTAGCCAGAAAGGTTTTAACGAAGGGAGTATTGTCCTATGATGAAAAAAGAATTGAGAAATTAACGCAAGAAGGAGAAGCCCCCGTTTATAGAAAATCCCCCCTCTAACGACCCCGATAACGATGATACATTAGATACCCCCATTCCACCAAAGAAAGTATTAGAACAATTTTCGCTTACGAAAAATTAAAAGTTGTATTAGATCATCCTCAAATTGATTCTCGTTCAATATCACTCATTTTGACTAGTATTTTCATGTGTGAGAATTAGTCAAAAAAATACGAATATTCTGTAAGAAGAGAGATGAGTTTTACTAATAAAAGTAATCACATTTCTCAAACTGCTTTCAACATGATAATGAAATAGGTCAATCAACTAAATGATAATATGATTAATATTGGTGCTATAATCTCCTACGAAGGATGTTAATCGATTACTTCGAGGGAGGAGTTTCAGAAGAAAGGTTCTCCTACCCCTGTTTGAAAAATGATGTTGTTAATTCTTCTTTATTTAATACCTTGAAGGCATGGAAATTTATATCTGAAAAAAAAGATTTTCTCATTTCTAAAGGTAACTATCACTAAAAAATGGGTACATATGTTAAAAATATTTCTTAAGATCGATCTTGAAAATTCAAATAAGCTCATTAACATTCAAAGATAGGATGTTCAAAAGCGCGATTAGAAGGTGAAATGATGATAGATGATATGGAAGAGAGAATAGATAGATTAGAAATAAATGCACTGATTAATCGTTTTATGATAATGGAAATATTGGATAAATTATATCCTAAAGGACCAAGAAAAGTAAGAGAAATTCAAAAGACCATTAGAGAAGCCAAAGAGAATATAGAATTCAGGTTAAAAGAATATCGAAAGGAAAGACCATTCGATGAGAAGATGGAAACCATGATGAAATTGGTGCAGGAACTTCTGCCCTAAAAAGATTCAAAAACGAGTTAAACATGCGCATGCACTTACATGACGCCTGGGGGCGACGGGAAAATTCTTTTGAAAGGCGGGTGGGTATGTTACGCGCGTACGAATGTCATCCCAGTTGCTCATCAAAGGCATGTTTGGTGATACTAATAACAGTGTACACCACTGTTCACTAGGACATGATAACCAAGTAAAAAAATATTGAAAACATAGTTAGGGAGAGATACGCACCAAGTGTTTTGGGTATATTATATCTATCATAATTTCTCTTAGTAGGGTTACTATTCTTACTTCTTGTATTATTCATTCATACTCTTTTTTATTAATTGTTGTTCTTTAATATTATAGAGGGTAAGTGTTGCACCCTTCATAAATGGGGTTATTATCCTCTACATTATTTACCATACAAGTATTCAAAAGCCAATTAAAAGTAATCTTGGTATTTATCCTCTCTCCCCATATGATATACGTACAGCTACTTCATTATTATGAATAATACTGTTGGTAATATAGCAAATTTCACTCATAGGATAGTCACCTGGCGATGATTTTTCTTCATAAGGCATCACATGAAATTATTTTTCTTAGCCCCATTGCCTTATTTTCGATGTTAATTTTGATGTTTTGCTATCAGAACTACTAAACAATTATTTCATTACTTGATGGCCTTCCTTTCTTAGTTTGTTATAGTATTAAATCTTCGTATATGCGAATAAAATGCGGGTGAATTTTTCCAGTAATAATATGTTTGTCTATATACAGTTCTTGATTTTTCCTGCTAAAATTGAGAATTTATTCATGAGGATATTTAACTTGAGAGAAAGTCGATTCAACCATGCTTTGATCTGATATGTCTTTAATGCATTCTGTTCTTATTGACTCAAGCTAAAGAGTTTTTCATCTTACAACTTGATATTTTTGAACCGATTGATAATGTTAAGGAAGAATCAACAACAGCATTGAACAATAAAACCACAATATAGTTCAATCGCCTATTTATGAATCTCTTACCATATGATATTTTGCATTTATTTTACAGTTTCTGATTTGAAAACTGAGTTGGATTCTCCATATTACTCAGGGTTCTCTCCCAATTATTCAGAAAATCGATAATAGAATCATACTGTGACTGGTGGATTTTTCTGTAAGAACGGAATCCAAACTTACTCTTCACCTTTCCCAAGACAGAGCAAGTAGGAGGATGATCATTGTTAATTCTCTTAGCAATGGCTTTGACTAATTGTCGAATATTGAATTGTTGGTCGATATCAATTGTTAAGCCAGCTTCTTGTTCTTTACCTTGATCTTTATCTTTCTTTGAAGTCATATTTATTGATGGGATTTTTTTGCGAGGTTGCCACAAACGCAAATATTCTGGCTCACGAGTTGAGCTTTCAAAATAATCAGTCATAGGGTTTTCTATTCTATCTTTGGATTTGGTTATTTTCTTTCCTCCCACCCTGTCTAAAGGACTCTCGAAGCCTGTTCTTCATATTTTGCAAGGATCTCCTGTTCGGTCACACGTAAATAAAGTTGGGTAGTCTGCAAACTGGCATGGCCAAGAATCTTACTAAGGATTAACAGATCCATTCCAGATCTCCAACACTTCACTGCGAAAGTATATCGTAGAGTGTGGCTAGTAACTTCTTTGTTGCCCTTCCCAAGAATCCGTTCACTTATTTTATTGAAGTAACGTTCAAGTGTTCTGGTACCTGCTTTACCTCGATCAGTGAAAAACACAAAGTCATGGTTTAACTGATAAGCTTCTCGTGTCGTGAACCACTGTTGCCATGTAGGAATATGAGTTTTAAGAATCTTAATTCTGCGTGTTTTATTACCTTTTGAATGTCTAATGGTTAGTATTCGATTTTTCAGATCCACATCTTGAAGTTTCAGGTTGATGAATTCACTTCTTCGTAATCCATAATGAAGCCCTGTCCAGAATAGCATTCGTAATATAGGGTTTGCTATTGTTTGATATCCACACTCTTCTTCCTCTGGTGTTAACGCTCTACGATCATCTTCTCCTGGATCGAGCTTCACTTTAAAACCTCTGATCTTCTTGTATTCTTTCTCTGATAACAAATCCTCTTCCCACAAATAACGACTGAAACATTTAATTGTCGTTAATCTACGAGAAATAGTCTTTTCGGATAACCCTTTGTTCTTTGTCTTCTTGATATACATAGCAACCTGACGACGAGTGAATGATTCCTTCCCTAAGAACTTTAAGAAATTATTAAGCGCATAGGAATAAGTTTTAATTGATCCTTCAGCTAAATTTTGACTATTGGTGAAATCTTCAATGAATCCCAAATAATTCATTTGTTTCATCTTCATAGCCATATTAATCGCCTCCGCTTATACTGAACTCTTTTCTCTTGCATAAGTTGATTGATCGCTTCGTTCATAGTATTAATGTCAGGAACTAGTTGTGATGCTTCCTCATATGTCTTGGGTTGGTTCTCAAGGAAGATCCTCTTAGCTTCTGTGATCATGTCAGGTTGAGTCGCTTCTCCCTTTGCTTGTTGATCAATTAGGAATTCCATCATTTGAGCCATTTTTGCCTGTTGTTCTTGAAGATGCTCTAATGCATATTCAATAGATGAGGTATCAACAGTTTGAACGGATCCTTGTGTTATTATCTTGGGCTGCTCAAGCTTTTCTACAATTGCTAATCTTATGAATTGGGCTAAACTAAGTTGGCTCTCCTTACAATAATCATCAACTCTTGTTCTAATGGATTCGTCCAGGAGGAAGGTAGCTAATTTCTTTTTGGTATCTTCTTTTTTAGACATGGTTTCTATCTCCTATCATGCCACTGAAATAGAGATTAATTTTGACAGTCTAAGTAAAAATTGATCTAACTTTCTGTTGCCTTCAGAGTCTTTCCATGATGATTTAAGTAAAACTGTATCTTCACCAAAATTAACTGTTGCGTTCCTATTCCATTCTACTTCCGTATAATCCTCTTCAGATTCAATGTGGATTGATAAAGCAATACCCTCTGGGTATTCTTCTACTATATTCTCCAGATATTGTTTGATTAGTTCTTTATCCATTTTTATTTAACTCCTAATTGTCGCTATCCACTTCCATTCAGCTTCCGCCAGATCAGCGAAAGCCTTTCCAGCTGCTCCTTTGAATAGTGTTGAGGGGTATTTTTATCACTCTTTTTCTTATCATTGTGTTTTTCGCTAATCATTTTCTTTCAAGTATACTTTGAACTTCATCCCTTATATAGTTTTGCTATAATGATATAGAATAAACCATAATTTTGCGACACAATTTGAAAGGGAAAAGGAAGTTTTTAAAGAAGTTTAACATACTCTTAAGTTGAGATCACTGCAAACCAACTCTCTCATTGAATTCCTTTATCATTTCATCAATGTTTGGAGTTATCTGGTGTATTGATCCCCAATAATTGTCATAATCATACCATTGATTGTCTAATTCTTCAAGGTTTTTACCTTGTTGTTCAATCCATGTATAGTATTTAAGATGATGAATCCTCTTCTTTTCGATATAACGTAGTTCAACCATGCTATCTGTTAGTATTCCTTTTAGTGATCTATGAAAATCAGCTGCAGCATCACGTTCGTTGTACTCGCCATACTCTTCTCTCAATTCCTTTACTCTCGAACCATACAATTCCATAGAATCCGTAAAAACGGTTAAAACTACGTCTTTTCGTGTCAACTCGAAGTATTTTGCAAATTTAATGGCCATGAGAACGTTAGCTATACTTGAAATCCCTAATAGATGAAGTTGATTAACAATGTTTTCAGATACACCCTGTTCTTTGAGGTACGTGTGCCCCACTGGTTCATTGAAGAGTCGAACTAAGTTCATACAATCTCGGTCGTCTATAGCAATAATAACATCAGTATTTCTTACATTATGTATCCAGGGCACATGTTTATCGCCAATCCCTTCGATTCGATGATAACCATATCCGTTTAAGAGTAATGTTGGACATTGGAGGCTTTCTCCCGCAGCAATTTTTGATGTAGGATATTGCTCCTTCAAAAAATCACCACATCCAATAGTTCCTGCAGAACCAGTTGTCAGGCAAACACCTCTATAATTATCACCTTTAAGTTCTTTATCAAGTACTCCCTTCATTGCATTTCCCGTGACTTCATAATGCCATAAATGATTTCCAAACTCATCAAATTGATTAAAGATGACAATTGCATCCTCACCACGTTCTCTTCTTATTTCCCAGCATTTATCAAAAATTTCTTTGACATTACTCTCACCCCCAGGTGTGGCAATAATTTCTCCACTAACTGTTTTCAACCAATCAAATCTCTCACGACTCATTTCTTCAGGGAGAATTGCAACAGAATCACAAGCTAAAAGAGTAGAATCAAATGCTCCTCCTCGGCAGTAATTTCCAGTGCTTGGCCAAACTGCTTTTTGTGTAGTAGGATCAAATTGCCCAGTAATAAGTCGAGGAACCAGGCATCCAAAAGCAGCACCAACTTTGTGCGAGCCTGTGGGAAACCATTTCCCTACTAAAGCGATTATCCTTGCCTCAACACCTGTCAATTCTGGTGGGAGTTCAATATAATTTGATGTGTTGGAAAACGTTCCACCAATTTCTATCGGTTCATTTTTCCAGGTAATTCTGAATAGATTACGTGGATGAACTTCCCATAAGCTAATGTTATTTAATTCTTCCTTAAATGATGCAGATACCAATTTATTAGGATATTTTTGCTCCTCGAATGTGGGGATAATTATATTTCGTTCTTTTGCTCGTTGAATTGCTCGGTTAAGAACTTGGTCATTTTTAGTTAAATCAATCATGTTAGATCACTCTGTAAAAGCTCAATTGTTAGGAACTTGGTCATCATCAATTGAAAAATAACTTATTCATCAAGAAAATTTCAACACTTAAACTCAGGGTACTGCCTTCAACCCCAGTTATTAGTAAGCCTAAGTGAAAAGGAGGAAAAATTTTCCTTGTAGAACGCTAAAAGATTGTAAAATACCATAAAACGGTCTTTTACTAAGTTTCCAAGACGTACTGGTCATTATAATATCGAAGCATTTCCTTTCTACGAATCTAATTTGAGATAATCACGAACCTTTATATCTCAAGAATGGAGAATTATTTCTGTCGAAAAAGAATCCTTGGAATGAAAATGGCCGTATACCTATTACTTGATTCAATCTTACTCTTTATCCGTATCCTTGGCCTAGGTATATCCTTCGATTTTTATTTGAAGTCGAAGGAATCTAGATTTATTTACTCATGTATTGGCTGGTTTTCCTGGGTTCTTTCCTCGTGTATCTCTTTTTTTTCTGAACAGAAAGAGCTCACACCAGTTTATGATATCCTCCTCTTAAGTAGTAGTATTTTTCTTGCGGTTGGAAGCCTTTTAATAGTAACAGGGGTTGTTTTGTATTTCTTGCACATATCATTTAGGTTTATCCTTGCTATTTGTGGATTTGCAATACTTACCCCTTCAACAGCCTTCATTTTGGTTGGTTTTGAACTCTCAAGCCTAATTGCATTGATTATAACAAGTTGTGTGACGTTTAGCTTGCTTGGAAGCGGTATTTATCAAAGAAGTAATCTTCGTTCACTGATTGGGTCAAGTATGATCTTATTCTATGTTTCAGCAGCTCTTGCAGTGATTTACGCTGTAACTAGAATTTTTCTCACATTACCAATTGAACTTGACTATTTTTTTTCAGTTATGATTACTTTACTCTTTCTTCTTCTTTTAATTCATCTAGAAAACAGTTTATCGATTATCCTGAAAGATCAGTTGAAGGACAGATTTTCCCACGATTTGGGAAATATTTTGCAAACGATAGTCGTAGCTGAATCCATTAAAAGAGACAAGCTATCACCAGGTGACCTGAAAAGAATCGACGAGATGTTAAAGAGCAAATGGGAAGATGCTGCAAAATTAATCAAAGAAATTCGCGGATTGTAAAGGTTTTTTTCTAGCTTTGCTGATAATATTATCGGAATCTTATGCTCGCTTTAATTCAGTTTGACAAGAATAGCATGTTTTCGCATAGATATTTTGGTTAAAAGCCATTTTACATGTTGGGCAAATTAGACCCCAAGGTTGCTCTAGTGAAGGATCTCTGTATTCATTCCAACCCTTGCTTGTAATTTCTGTATCACTTAAAAACGGAGCTAGCTGAGCAATATCGATATTCTCAATATCAGCCTTTATCTTGTTTAGCTGATTGTATTCTTCTAAGGTTATGGGTTGCCAAGATATAATCCAGGTTTGTACCTGAAAAAGGCTTGGAGCAGAGAAGCTTTTTCTCTTCAAGAGCAGTTTTAAATCTAGAGTACGAATTTTTCCTTCATTAAATTCTGAATGAAAAGGTTGTAGATATTCCTTAATTTGTCGTTTAAAGAAACCAGCATCCTCTCTTTTAATAATATCAAAAAAATTCTTTTTTACTGTTGGATCAATTCGAAGCGAACACTGATGGCTCCGAATATTTGCTTTGAGATCATATTCATTGACTAATAAATTATCTATTGCTTTTCCTGTAAATTCCTCCCTCGGATAGTCACGAAAGCTATCGATTCTAAATCCTTCTCCAATAGCAATTTGCAGGACTAAAAAAAGCCATTTTTTCCAGTTTATTTTAAATTGTGAAATATATAGCAGAAATTGAGAGGCAACAAGTAATAGGAACTGTGAAACGTCCATTCTCTTTTCTGAATCCTTAGAATCGTCTAAAGAATCGCGAGAAAAGCATATTTCTATGATATCAGATGGGAGAACGACAAAAACACTGGAAAAATCGCTCATGACGGCATTCCAACATTCAATTACCATTAAGCTATCAATGAGAATCTTGTGTCCATAAATTAAAAAGCTTCATGAATTTATGGATCCTTTTCAAGCATGATAATCGGAGAAATGCGGTTTTCAACTAAAAAACCACAGTTTCAAAACGAAGTAAACTATCTTTTCGTTGTTATTTTGGTTTGTTTATGTATGTTTCACAGAATATTGTCAAGTACATAAAAGACGGAAGTGGAGGTGTTTTCCAAAATTCACGAACATGTTTAAGAGCTGGAATAAGTGTGTAATTCACAGTTTGTCGCCACGGGTTCTTCTTAAAATTCAGGAGATGTTTAAGAGTAGGAATAAGAGCGTCTTTTGCTGTTCTACGCCACGGTAGTTCCTTTTTATCGAAATGTTTTGTAGTAAGGATATTTTTCTTGAATTGAGGACCAAAACGGAGATGAGATTTGGGTTGGAAATATTGATATATTGTTTTTTGTAGAGTTTTTGCTTCTAATGGATGCAAACCCTCGACTTTTCCTGATGATAATGCAATGTCGAATGATAAGATTAATAATCCTCCCGGCTTCAGTAATCGTTTGAATTCTTTTACTATAATTTCGTAGTCTTGTGTGTGTTCAAGCACTGATATGCAGTAGATGATGTCGAAGGAATTATCATCAAACGGCTGTTTACGTAAGTCAGTTTCTGTATATTGAACATCTTTACTAATCTGCTTATTAATTCGTGCATATTCATTTTCAAGTCCTGGTTGAATATCACAACACATTAATTCCGCATTCTTTTGTGCTTCATTAACAAAAAAAGGGAAGAATCGTATTGCTGAACCTGCATCCATAATTCTCAAGTCATTGGTGTGTGTACTTATGTATCTAGAAATTTGACTAAATGCATACGAGTATTCCCACCTTCTGCTCCAGTGACGAAAAGCATCCCCTATCTGGTACGTATTTGCGAAATCGTTCGAGAAGGATTTCATCTTAAGATAGAGTTTTGTCTCCTGTAAATGCTCATAAGCCTCAATAGTTGGAATTCCTGATTCTAACAACTCGAAGTCATTCAAAAATTCTACTGAAGCTTGATCATCCATTGTATTCTCCACGTTCTCAGTTGTATTTGTTTCTAGCTCTTCTGATTACCGTTTGTAAAGAGTTGACTCAATTTCTCGACAATTTGTTTAAGAGGGACTTTTTGTTCAGTACCATCTCTCATATTTCGAAGAGTACATAAATTTTCAGCGATATCTCGTTTTCCAAGAATAACAACATAAGGGATTTGTTGACGATTAGCAAATTCTAGGTTCTTTGATAGACTTCTCTCCAATAGATCGACTTCAGTACAAATATTATTTTGTCTTAGCTGGGTGGCTAATTCTACTGTGGTATTTAGTGTTTTAATTGGGATAAGAAAGACTTGAGTTGTTGAGGTTTTACGTTTCCAATGAACTGCTACAGCATCATAAATCGTATCTAGTCCAAATGAAATCCCAACTGCAGGGTAGACTTCTTTTGAATCAAGAAATTTTCCTATTATTTCGTCATACCGCCCACCACCGCACAGAGAAGAGTCTATTACCCCAGGTTCCTTTAAAAACGCTTCAAAAACAGTTCCAGTATAAATTTCTAGACCTCTTGCAAGACTATACAAAAGGATAACATCATCAGCTATTCCGAATAATTGTAAAAAAAGATAAAGTTGGCGTAATTCTTCAATCCCTTCCTTGCCAATCTCATTTTCAACACGTGGTTCCAATTGATCTAAGATTTCTAGATATGAACCCTCATAAGAAAAGAAACTAAAAACACTTTCAGTAAGATCTGTTGTCACTCCCTTAGTTTCGAGTTCATCCCGAACCCCAGTCATACCAATTTTTTTCAATTTATCAATAGATAGGATTGTTGTTTTAAGAAGGTCTTGTGGTACTCCTGCAGCAATTAAGATACCTGATAATAATTTCCTATTATTGACTTCTAGGTAAACCTCAAGTTCTAATTTTGTAAAAATGTGATGAGCCACTGCTAGGCATTCTGCGTCTGCTAACATCGAGGTGACACCAATAATATCAGCATCACATTGGATAAACTCACGATAACGCCCCTTCTTTATTGGGCCATCACGAAAACAAGGTCCAATTTCGTACCGTTTGAATGGTCTCCCTAAATTTGGATTCATTCCTACTAGTCTTGCCAATGGAACCGAAAGATCATACCGTAATCCCAGGGTTCGATTACCTTGGTCTTTTAGTTGATAGGTTTCTTTCAGGATTTCTGATCCACCCGCGTATTTTGAAGCAAGGACACCCCACATCTCGAGGATGGGTGTTGTAAGAGGTTGATAGCCATACAAGTGGAATACTTGTTTTATTCTATTGACGATTTTTTCCCTCACGACTTGTTCATTTGGTAAATGATCATTCGTTCCTTTAAGAAGGGAAAGCTCCACCATATTAATCACTACGTCTTTGGTATAACTTCAAATATTCATTTGCCGCGTTTTGCCATGAGAAGTCCAGTTTCATTCCACGTATCATCAATTGACGCCACTTATTTTGTGATTGAAAAACCTTGAGGGCTCTCTCAATCGCATCTTGGAATGATTCTTCATCATAGTTTTCGAATAAAAACCCAGTCCCTTTTGTTGAATTCATTGAATAGTCGATAATACTGTCAGCTAAACCTCCTGTTTTAAAGGCAATGGGTACTGTTCCATATTTCATACTATATTTGTCATTTAACCCAGAAGGCTCGTAACGAGAGGGCATAAGAAAAATATCGGCTCCTGCTTCTATTTGGTGTGCTATTGGATTGTTATATGTCAATGCAACTCCAGCCTGTTTGGGAAATTCTCTACCTAAGCAGTTGAACTTTTGTTCTAGTTTTGGATCACCTACCCCTAATAAAACAAATTGAATCCGTTCTTGTTGTAACAATGGGGGAACAACTTTGAGGATTAATTCCATACCTTTCTGCCAAGCTAATCGTGAGACAACGCTTAGAATGGGAATTGTAGAACTTTCAGCAAGTAGAAAATGCTGTTGAATATTAGTTTTACATATTGATTTCCCATGTAAATCGTCAATGGAATAATTTGCTGGAATAAAACGATCTGTTTTAGGATTCCAAATAGAATAATCAACACCATTTAGAATCCCAAAAAGTTTTGACTGATTTGCCTTTAATATATCTTCCAATCCTACTCCAAACTTCTTCGTTTGGATTTCTTGAGCATAAGTTGGACTAACAGTGGTAATTATATCTGAATATATGATACCTGCTTTCATTAAACTGAACTTACCCCAATATTCTATAGAACTATAATAAGAGGGAGCAATTCCTAATAAACGGAATTGAGACTTGGGAAATTTGCCTTGGTAAGCCAAATTATGAATCGTATAAACACGAAGAGGTTTACTTTTCTCAAAAAAACTCGAAATTGCCGTATAAAGACCAATCAATGCAGTTTGCCAGTCATGCATATGAAATACATTATATACCTCCGAATTGGAGAGATGAGTAGCTGCTTCGAGTGCCCCACGACAGAAAAAAACAAATCGTGTTAGATTGTCACGATAGTCTTTTCCTTCTCTTACGTACAGTTGTGCTCGTGAGCGAAATAATTGGTAATTATCAATGAAATAAATTGTCAAATTGCGTATAGCAGTCTTTAATTCTAAGATCGATCCAAAATAATTCTTTGAACCAATTCTAATCTTGAACTCATATGGTAACTTTCTAACTGGGAACTTTCGGTGCTCAATCTCTCTATAATAGGGAATGAAAACATCAATCTGGTCAACTGCATTTGACATTGCTCTAGGGAGGGAACCTATCACATCCGCTAATCCACCAGTCTTTATGTAAGGCTCCATCTCGCTTGCAAACATTGCGACTTTCATTTTCTTAGCCTCAACATTCTTAAACTAATTCCACTAGGTTTACCTAAAGGTTGACCAAGATGATCTATGCTCTGGAATTAATGATTGTGCTTCTTGTATCAATTTTTGGTATAATCCATTCAATTTTTGCCCGAGATTTCGTCAAAGAGAAGTTATATTTTTTCCGATCATATCAATCCTTTTATACAATTATTGCTTTATCAACATTGGTCTTTTTAATCTTAGTCGAACTTGCAATAGCTTCTCGTGGAACAAGGATTGATGTGATAATAAACAATCCTCTTTTTGGTATTATATCTGTCTTAGTTGGTGGATTTTTACTTTTTGGTGGTATGCTCCAACTCCGCCTTTCTCGTGATTCCAAAACAATTCAGCTCAATGGTTTCTTTGCTTTCGCTCGCCATCCAACTTATTTAGGAGGGATTATCATGCTCACGAGCCTAGCGTTATTCTTTCTTGAAAATAGTGTTCACTTCATGTTCCTATTGTCTTTAGCACTTTACTTATTTGTTGGATCATTAATAGAGGATCATTATCTGCTTCGTAACAATCCTACTTACATTGAATATAAGAACACCTGTGGAAAATACTTTCCTTGGAAGAAAAAACATTTCAGTTATTTTTATCAACATTTTAAGGCAAAGAAATCAAAGTAAGACAATTTTCAAAGTAGCCAAGGAAACTATCAATTACTTTTTCATGATCCACTTTAGTTAAATGAAACTCATTGTGCTAGAGAGTAATAAATAAGAAAAATTCTTCTGTAAAAATCAGTAAAGAAAACAATATAATTAACCTATTGTTTCTAAAGAACCATAAATAAACTGATAATAATTATTAAATGCAGATTGTACGAAGTATCTATCGACCTAGAGGTTAATCATAAAAATCTACTCTTGGATCTGACTTGAAAGAAAATCTTTAACCAATCATTGTATCTTCTTTTAGTGCGGTAAAACTAGGTAGGCCCGACATATGTCAATAGAGGACAAAATTAAAGAGGTAAAGAAACTAGAAAAGAAAAAAAAATGGGATACGGCTAGTAAAAGCTATGTAGAAATAGCAGATTACTATCTCGAGAGTAAAGATTTTACCAAAGGATTAGATTTTCTTGAATCGGCTATCGCAGCTCAACAAAGAGAGAAAAAAGCAGAACAAGTCATAATTCTTTATCGCAAAATAATTAGTGCTGCCAAGAAAGGGAAAAGTAAAACAAAAAAGGAATTATTCCGCTATGCTGCTGCAGCAATTCCACTTGTTGAAGAATACATTCAAGTTCTAAAAGAAAGTAAAGGTAATAGATATATATCTAAGCACGGAGCGATGACACGATACTTCTTGGGAGAGTGTAGAGAAATTGTTTCTGGGGAAGCAGAACGTAATAAAGAATTCCTCCGAGCAGGCAACATTTTTGTAAAAGTAGCGAAAGACCTTTTTAGCTCACCAAAGACAGAACCAGACGCAAACGAAGCATTCCAAAAAGCTCGAATAATTTTTGATCTGATGAATAACAGAGAAGAGACTTTTAAGGCGCTTCTTGTCGAAGCTGAAATAAACATACGAAAATATCGTTTAGAGAGAGGATTTGCGCTATTTGATGAAGCTCGGGCAATATTCGATGATGATAGTCATCAAAAAATGTCGGTGGATATAGAGAAAGTAGTTTATGCAGAAATAGGACTGAAACTTCTCCGAAATCATTTTTCCGATATTGAACAACATCAAATCGCTGAAATGTTAATTTCAAAATCTAGAGAAGCTCATTTATTGGCCAACTCCCTCGATAAGGTTCCTGAAATCCTTTTTGAAATAGGAAAAATAAACATTGATAACAAACAACTTGAGAATGGCTTCAGTTCTTTCGATGAGGCTATTACCAACTCTCAATTAGTGGGTGACAAGGAAACTCAAGGGAAAATTATTGAGTACCTTTTCGACGAGGGTAAGAAAATTGCAGAGAATATTCAAAGGCCTCCAACTAAACTTGAGTCATTGATAGAAGTTGATAAACTTCCGTTCATGGTATATTTTAATAAGTTAGAAGAGATTTGTAGAAAATTGGATAGAAACCAGGAAGTTGAAGAAGTAGCTCAATATATCTGGCAACTAGGATTAACCCTTCTTGAAAGTAATGCAATTTCAGATGATTCCTATTACATAAAGAGAGCTTTCGCTCTTCTTATTAACAATAACCGCTTTGATGGTCTTCAAAAGATTGCTGATGAATTAGAAAAAAGGCTAGATGAATTCACAGAGAAAAAACAATTAGATCAACTTCAAGAGCTGAAAACTTTATTAGTTGATTCATATGAACGAATCGATGATTATCCATCAGCGAGTTTTCTAAACGTTAAGGTTGCACAGACTTATGCTTCATGGGGGAACTATGAAAAACAAGTTGAATGTTTACGCGAAGCAGCGTCCCTTCTACAAACTGCAGATACTGATACTGTGAAAGCGTTTAGTAAGTCTCTCGATGAACAATTCGAAAAAATGGAAGCGTATGTACCTGATTCAATTCTTAATGAAGTTTTACAACTAGTAGGGAATACGTACTTACAGCTTAGAGACGATGATAAATATGATTCTTTGTATGCTAGATTCGCTTTAAAGTCCATAGAGACCAATGATTTCACTAAGGTTATGGCATATCACCAACAAGATTATGAATTTCTTAGGAGTACGAAAAACTTCTCACGAGCAATAGCGCGTTTAGATGAGGTTTCAAAGAACCTTTTTGCAAAAGGACAATATCAACTCGCTAATAACCTCCGATCTAAGCAAACAAAATTGTTAATAGAGACTAATTCTTCTCAGGAACAAGTGTTACCATTAATTGAGAGTCTAGAAAACCAAATTACTGAGATTCTCACCCAAAAAGCTGATGTCGAACTCGTAAATGACCTATTCAATCACCTTATAAAGTTATATGACTATTTGGGATTGAAAGAGGCACAAGGTGACGCAATGGTAGAGATGGCAAATAAATTAATCGAAGTGGAATATTTCGACTCTGGATTTGAATATCTCAACCGTGCATTTGAAAAATTCAAAGCAGAAAACGTGGTTGAAAAATATGCTCTTTTACTGGACTTTGCGCTTGAAAAAAAGGTCTTTTATGAAAGTCTTGAGAACCAGAAGATCGCAGGTCGATTTTTAGATTTCTTAATCAGAACTCTGACGGAATTAGATCAGAAAAAAGAGGCGGCAGATCTAATTTTGAGTCGGGCAATCCAACTTATCCCAATTGATGAAGTTAAAGCTTCTGATCATTTCGAACAGGCAAAGAAGTTGATTTCTCAGACATCTTCCTCTGATGATTTGATGTCATACTATCAAGATTATGGATCTGCTCTCTTAAAAAAAGGAAAAATTGATCAAGGAATGGAAACCCTAGCTCAGGCTGAAAGTTCGACTTCAACAAAATCTCTAGCAATTGCAGATACATGTCTAACCGTTGCTAGAGATAGTTTCGCGGATAAAGACTATGATACATACTTCATTCTGGTTGATCGAGCAATGAGTATTTACACTGACTTGGAAATGTTTCAGGAGTCATCCTCAATTGCTCTTGCTGAAGCAAGAAAACTATGGAGTGTCAACAATCTACCTTATTCAATGATATTTCTAGAACGAGCCTGGGCTCCTCTCTCTGTTACTTACGATGAAAAATTGACTCAATCGATTCAACCACTACTAGAAGTTGCGGAGGAATTTATTTCAGCACTTTTCGAACAGGGGCGTTACGATGAAGCAAAGAACTTTCTGGAGTTTCAAGAACGTATTTATAAACAGTTAAACCTTACAGACAAGATTTTAGAGGTGGAAATGAGGAAAATTGACGCTCTCATTGGTCGTGGCAACATCGAAGGCGCCCTTTCGCATGTTTATGACATAGCATCAATTGGGATAGAAGAATCAAAATTCAAGGATACTATTGCCCTCTTACGGGAGTTATTACCCACTTTTGTCCGACTAGCCCCACAGAAAACAAAATTCCTTTTGAAAATATTCATTAATCTCCTGGTTACTATGGAACCAAAGGAAGTAGCACGGCGGCTTGTTCACGAAACACTAGATTTCTATACTGTTTTGATTGCTGAATCCGCAACTGAGGAAGAACATGATCTTTTTCAAAACCAAACAACACTCTTTTTTGAAGCCTTAGCAGAAGTAGCTGAAGCCGAAGACGAGTTAATATTTTTCACAATACGTTTTTCTCAAGAGTTGATCGCACAGGGAGCATTTTCCTTTCTATTTCCAGTATTAAAACTTAATCTTGTCAATCTACAACCTTCAAAACCAGAAACGAAAATGAGAATAATAAATGGAATTAGTTCGTTTTTAAAGAAAACCGACTTTAATGAACAATTCGTTCAGAACGGACTAGACTTCATTAATGGACTATCCCTGAACTTTGATGATAAGAATAAAGAAATTCTTACGGGAATTCTTTTAGATATTGGTCAAACATATAAAAAACAGAAAGAAATCTATGAATATTCTACCCAACTCGCTTTTCAACAATCCACACAAATTACTGACACATCGGTCGCCTTGAACATACTCTATAGACTGATTGAAGAAGATTTAGGAAGTAAAAATTACTTAAATGCCTTAAAAGGACTTGATTATATAATTGATAAACTGGACCATGCTCCAGAAATAATGGCCGATCAATTTGTTCAACTTCTGGATAAATTTCTATCTGGATTATCTAGAGGAGAGAAGAAGAAGTGGATGGATTTATTCAAGGCTAAACAAGAGTTAATTAATGAAAAAATTCTACATAAAGGCGATTAATTCAAATTATTTGAATTACATTCTCTGAGATTTCCTTATTTTATGATAGAGCAAAGAATAGTAAAATAGAAAAAAACAAAAAATCAGTATTATGAATAAGATATGTTAAATTTATACTATTTCTATTCAAATAATTACCTCAGAGTTATTCAATCCTCTAAATGAAAACATTTTTAAGAGGAAATCGGGTAATAAATCATTAGAATCTATGACT
>JAEOTY010000126.1 GCA_016839625.1 Candidatus Hodarchaeota archaeon | reverse complement strand
TACCCACAGAAATCATAGACTCTCACCAAAGATGGCGAAATCTTGAAGGAGGAATTAGAGAACTAAACAGCTGTCCATATATTGGAAGAAAAGAAAGAAATCTACCCTGGGATTTATATGTAGAAATTACCTAGACTTCGTTTAGGTTTCTCGATCACAGATAGATTAGGTCCTATCAACACTGTTTCTCCTTCTATTATAACTTCTTCCGTGAATGGAAAATCCTTTTGAATATTAAATCTCTTTACCTCTTTTTGTAACTCTTTCTGGTTTAAAATATAATCAATTGCTTTGCAATACAGACGTTCAGCAGTTGTTATCTCTTCCCAGTCTTTTTCTTGAATTATAATGGACATTAAAGGCTTTGGGCATCCAGAAATGAATATCCCGTTCGTACCATGTTTTTTTATGCTTTTTACATTTTCTCCCTTCCCAATCATATCCTCAGTCAGAATTTTTAAGTCATTGATAATTTTACCTTCTAAAGAGTGACTTAATGATTCCATGTGAGATTTCTTGACCCTTGAAACTGCAATAATTTCATCTTTATCTAAAATTTTACAAACTTGTTCATCAATTTCCTTCTGACAAACGATAACATTGATACCAAAATCCCTTATAATCATATAAATTTCCTCAAAATTACTTCTAGAAAACCTTGTTAAAAAAGGATCTGTTGTGTTATCACTAATCTTTAAATGCTCGCTATATAGTAGAATTTTAGCTTGCTTTATTGTCCTTTTAGATGTGCAGTGATTTCTGTCAAGAAAGACACCGTTTGAGACGCGAATTTTCTGAGATTTCCCCTCAATACGGATAATTGGGCATTTTCTTATTGATTCAATTAATTCTGGAGAAAAAAAGTAATCATTCTGGATTACTATATTTTTAAATATTAAAATTGCAGCTTCATAAACAGGAATGACATTATAATCAAAGATAGTAATATCTTCGATTAATTTTTCTAACAATTTTTTTTCATATAAATTATCCAAATCTTTTAGGTAGCTCCTAAAGATAATAGTAGCAATTTTCGCTGTAAGGAGGATTGAGAGGTAATTTATTATAGACCAAAACAATATTGTGAGGAGGAATTGAAATTGAAATATGTTTACGGTAGTATTTAACAGAAAGTTTATCACTAGATTTGCAAAGAATGCGGAGAGAAAAACCAATACATGGACAATCTTGTTATTTCTTTGTACAAAATTCCGAAATTGAGCAATCCGTTGCTTATTTACGAGATATATGAAGATTAGATACATAATGCTATAAATAAAGTTAGCTAGAATGTTAAGGATCACACTTTCAATTGCTTGATTAGTCATATCTCAACCACCTCGCAAAATTTTGTGGCCAACTGTTCAGAGTTCATTTTTAGTTTTTTGCGTTGATGAAGGATCCCTCAATGGAGAAAATCCACATCTTTCAAAATTTCCCTGCTTGAATCTCTTGTTGGTTACTGATGATGAGAATGTTAATCGAAGACTTATAGCTCTCTGAATCTTGAGATCACGGGAAATTATCTTTCTCTATTTATCATTTTATATCCTATCTTCTATGTCTCTACACCGCACCTCTGTCTTAGGACATGGACAAAAAAGAATTGTACTGAGTGTCATTTCAGCCATAAGAGTGAAATTCCCCAATGTACGTATTGTGGGTCTTCATTCTTGCATTATAGACAGAAACCAACTAATGTAATCGATATCCCCAATACTTCTGTTAATAAACACCCCAGTTTTTCGTTCCCGAATGTGATACAGTCAAGTTTCTCGTCTGACATCATTGCAAGAACTTGGGGAGCTGAAAGCTTAATGTCACATACAGATGTATTATTTCGCAGAATTTTTAACATGGAGAATTAAGAATCTGATTAAGGAAATATATGAAAATCGAAAGTGAGAACAGGTGGTGAAGCGTATATCCTTTTAAAAAAGGAACGTACCCCCTATGATCAATTCCATGATAGTCCTGTTGAAATCTTGGTCTCTTATGGAACCATCCAAAGGTAATAAGTCTGTTGTTGTTTGTTTTTATAGATGAAGAAGGAAAAATTATTATTTCTAGAAGACGAGATACAGGTGATCTAACTACATATCATGAATATTTTTTGATTGATGATTCCAATTCCGTTATCTTTTCAGATAGAATCGATAATTCCTTGCTAATACCTTCAATCCAATAAAATAGGTATCTAATGTCTCTATAACCTGGTCCGTTTTCTCTTCCAGCTCGTTCGTTATCGAGATTGAGCCATCTCAAATATTCTGATTGCTCCTCAAACCACTTTGAATAATCACTTTCTTGACTCAAGTTTTCTACTTTTTTCACTCTCTCACCCCACCAACGAGCCCTTTTACCATGAGCATGAGCATCACTGTGGCTATCTTTGTTTTTGATGAAAGTTTCCTCAAAAGTTAGAGCTCTGGGGTAAATCTCTGCGACTATTCTGTTCCATAAAATACTCTTATGATGATAACGCTCAATATCTAAATCAGAAAAGTCTATTCCTAGATCGTTAGCAATTTCTTGGAGATCAATTTCGCAATGTCCCCAGAGTGCATCGACATCAAAGTCTGATTCTGTAATGATGAACGTAATTAAATCCTGTTGTGACATCCTTCTAAGTTTTTCCCAGAATAATTCATGAGCTAATTCAAGAATGTTCTTTGCCAGATGTTGTTCTTCTTTCTCTTTCCCCCAAGCAGTTGTGTACACGTCAATTTGACCACTCTTAAGTCTCTCTAGTAGAATCTTGAGTTTTTTAGGTTGATCGATTAGCTCGGGATAGGGAAAGACCTTTCGCGTTCGGGCACATTCCTTCATGATTTCATTTAATCTTGTGTTAATATCTCCAATTGTAACGTGTTTGTCCCACAATCCTTGTAAGTGCTCGTGTTCTTCTTCTGCAAATTCTTGAAGCTGCTCTTCACTGAAATATTTAGTAATAAACTCTTCAAAATTCATGTAGTATCACCCCTAGGCAAAATTATCAAAATTAGTAATATTTTCTGTGTTACACAATCGTGAGTAATTTGAATGCAAATAGATTAATATTTTGTTAATTCTCAATTTAAGGGTATTGATTTCTCCCCATCCGATGAACCATCAAATCCTTTTTCACATTTGATTTTAGTAAATATTGAACCGATTCTCGAGTTGCCAGATTTTATTCTCAAGGATCTTTCGGGTATCTTTAGGGAGATCAGGAAACACTTTACACTGTCTATCTCCGAGGATAGCCCGTACTGCCTTAAGACAAATCGTACGCGCCCAAACCTCGGGTTTTTTGATGTGACGTGTTTTTGGATGGATAACAAACTTCCGCGCAATGCTTAGAACGGTCTGCTTTAGCTGAAATATCTGCTCTTTAGAATAAGTAGTGAGGTTTAACTCCTTGTTCATGACCTGGACAACTGTGGACATCAACGCCATTTGATGGGCCTGTTTTCGGATTCTGACCCACTGTTCACGCAACTCAGGGATGAGGTGGACGATCTTCAGTTTCCAGTTCCGAATCTCATTCTTGGTAAGGGGATTCGCATCATCCATTTCCAATGAATCGTGAATTTCCTGGAGTGTGGTGTCTAGAATAGTCAATCCTCGGAAGGTCAGATAAATTTCCACAAACCCCAAGTAGGAGAGAATTCGATCCCGGGGAGTTTTGACCCCAAGTTTGTTCGCATTCACAT
>JAEOTY010000125.1 GCA_016839625.1 Candidatus Hodarchaeota archaeon | reverse complement strand
TAACCATCAATGTCAGACTAAGAAGAACTATTGTTATTAAGCCTACCACGAATTGTAACTTGATTATTTGCTTCTTTTGTTTGATATTCATTTGAATTTCACCAATTGTTTGAATTTTCCGAGAATTATTCGGTTTTTTATCGTTCTTTTTATTTATTCAATTCCTATTATTTGAAATAAATTAACAGTTCACGTGCAAATTTTAGATCTATTCCTTTCCATTTCGTTTCAAAGATTATTCGTAAGTTCTCTATTTCTTTGAAGCGAAATATTATGTAAGACAAAAATGTACCGATATGAAATGGGTATCCGGCCAACATAGTGAGTAATGCCTGAATGAACCATTCTTGTTGAAGCTGATCCATATTAGCAATGGATTCCTTTTTATCCTTATAATCACGATTAATAGCTCGGATTAAATCAGAATACACTGTGTCTTGCAATCCGTCTACAGCAGCAGAAAAAGAGGAAGCTTGTTTGGCAAGAGTCAAAGTGGAACCCAATCGGTAATTGATTGAGATTAATTGATTAGAAATTTCATCTGGAGAAAGATTGAGTACTTTTCCACGTAAAATCATATTCATATTCAGCAGATCGATCTCCATTCCGATTATTTTTTGAGCAACCTTTCTATCTCTCCCATCAAGCGTAGGAATTATATATTGCCATAATTGTTCGTAAAAAGCCTGATCCAGCGCATTCTCTAGTACCAAAACGCTTTCTTGGTGTATGTATTCATTAAATGCTGATCTCATTGATTTAATAACCCAAGGTGTTTGAAGCTTTTGAATTAGTTCTTCTATGCCCTCAGTTTTTGAAATAATGATTAATTCTGTTTTTTCATCTGATGTAGCTACAAAAAAATCTTCTATCGATATCGATTCGGTTTCTTTCGTGTGAATCTGACGTATTATGTGTTTAAGTGCCCTAATATAAGATTTCTTCAAATAAAATTCAATAAATTTTCGTGCTTTGTTGGGAGTATCTTTTATCAATGTAAATATTTCATTGTATAGACTTTCATCAAGTAATTTTTCCAAATTCAAGGCAAAATTAGACGATTCTGGATCCAGACTCGGGAATATGTTGATATATCGTGGAGAATCTTGAAGATTAGTCAATCCTTCATTCAATGTACTAGATAACAACCGTTCATAATCAGCTGCAGTTAATAGTTGTCCTTTTCGAGCTTTTATCCGGGCATTTATGAATGAATACTCCTTTGCTTCTGTTATTTGCCCGAGTCTCATAATAAAACACTCAATTCAAAATGATAACCTAACTACCTGTTGTAGTGAATGATCGAGTTTCCTTAAATGGTCGAAATAAATATCCTGATCCTTGAAAGTGAATTTTTGAGAAAAATTCAACCCAACAAAGACGTAATGATTGGAGGAAAGAAACTAACAATTCCAATGGGATTACTACAAATCCGCCTAAAATCATCCCTGGGAGAAACTCAATAAGATTGTGGGCGTTACCAGAGAACAATTGAATGAAGACTAGAGACAAAGAGCCATGTACCATGGTGTAGGCGAATATCCGCGCAAATGAAATTGTATTTGAGATCATGGTGATGAGATAGTCAAGTAATTCGCCTATTCCGTCCATTCCATGTCTAAAATGATAAATAGATGATAATAATAGAGGAACTATTACTAAGGCAAGCGGATAACTGATGTTTAATCCAGGGATAGAAAAGACTGGAATTCCCCAGTGTGTAACTCCAAGGTTTTCAAATAATGTACCAATTAGACTTGTGAAATCGATATGGTGATAATGCATTAGATCTTCTTGGCTTTGAGCAATGGTTTGTAACGCTCTTAAATCGAATTTTCCATCTGTTGAAGTTAACCATAGGGTCGGATTGGGCCCAAATGTGAATACTAAAATTATTAAACCAATATAGAATAAGAAAAACATACCTGGAAGAAATATGGCTTCATTCTTATCATGACTCCAGGCACCAAAGAATTGAATGACTAAAGCAGATCCAATTACCAGAGCCCCTAAAAAAATGGCAAGTTCTAAAAGTGCAAACTGACCTCCTTCAATCTCTGGTGAAAACCACAAAATAGGTAAGCCGACTTCCAATGCGTGATGACCTCCAAGGCCCCGATAGCTTCCAAACAGGAACCCAAAAGTCATCGCTGTGATACCTATTGTGACTAAAACTGAAGCGCCTTTATCAAAATAAGTCTGAAGTTCAGCCAGCATGGAGTTTTTGGAGTACTTCTTTGGATTTAAAGATACGCCATAAAGTCCAATAAGAAAAACCACCATTCCGTCAATAACGTCTCCAAACATAATACCAAAAAAGATAGGAATTAAAATGCTCAAAAATTTTGTAGGATCCCATTCTTTATATCCTGGAACACCAAAACCGAAAACAAGATTCTCGAATGATCGTGAATAGATGTTATTACGAACCTTTGTGGGAAATTCGCTACTTTCAAGCTTTGGTTCAATAATTTTAGCCGTTATTGACTCATCAATTTGCTGGATTGTCTTTTGAAATCGGCCTGATTCTCTTTTAGGAAGCCAAGCCCAGATAATGTAATTTT
>JAEOTY010000124.1 GCA_016839625.1 Candidatus Hodarchaeota archaeon | reverse complement strand
TATTCTTAATGATTAAATTTCCCCTCTTTTCCCCTTTTTTGTGAAAATAAACTCTTAGTGGCCCCGCATATAACTGCCAACTCAAAATTAGAATAGTGTAGGTTTACATTAACACAAATGTATTTTAAGAATATTTTTCATTTTTCTTCCCACAAAGTGTTGTTGCATAATGCAGCTGTTTGGAAAAATCACCGTACAATAATTTATCTTATTTCACCAAAACAAATTTTTAATGTCTAACTTTTATGGAAAATTACAATTAGAAGATATTAGATAGATTATTTGGAGGAAAAGAATTGAAGAAGAAAGAACCTGTTATGATTGAGGGAATGATCAAAGGAGGATCATATTCTATAGCAATAAAATTTGGTGATTTGTTATTTGTCTCTGGTCAGGGAGCCTTTACAGGGTCATCAAAACCTATGGCTGATAATATTGATGAACAAACACATCAAACTCTTTTAAACATCGAGAAAGTCGTCATTGGTGCCGGATCTTCTGTTAAAAAGATTTTAAAAACTACAGTATTCTTAAAGAATATCGAAGATTTTGAAAAAATGAATAAGGTTTATGCTGAATTCTTTTCACAACGTAGAGTCACTAATGATTATCCTGCAAGGACAACTGTTTCCGCTCGTTTACCTTTGGAGCCAATGCTTATAGAAATTGAAGCCATCGTTGCTTTATGAGTCATTCGAGAGTCAATGAGGAAAAATGTTTGGTCAATTATGCGTTGCTTCAATAACACCGTTTAAGATGGATGGAAAGGTTAATGAGCAATACTTTAAAGCTTTTCTTCCAGTTTTAGAAGAAAATCATGTTGATTCAATAGTTGTTTTTGGTACTAATGGTGAAGGCCCTTCATTAGAATTAAATGAAATTATCCGTTCTCTAGATGTCATCCTAGAAAACCAAGGTAACATGAAGGTCATAGTGGGTATTTTACGAACCAACATTAAAGAGACACAACGGATATTGAGTTTTGCAGAGGAAATTGGTGCTTCAGGAGCATTAATTGCTCCACCATTTTATTTCAAGAATTTAGAGAGTGATGGGTTATACAAGTATTTTAGTCTAGTAGTTAAGAATTGCGATCTACCAATCCTCCTTTATAATGTTCCAAAATATACTCAAGTATTGCTAGATATTAATCTTGTGAGGAAATTGCAAGAATTTTCTCAGATTGTAGGAGTAAAAGATTCATCTGGAGATATTAACCAAACAAAGAAATTTATTCAAAATTTTCCAGAATTGATAGTTTATTGTGGCAATGACAGTTTAATAAAAAAAGCATTACAAGCTGGTTGTCACGGGGTCGTGACTGCCCTTGGCAATACTTTTCCTCAAATGATATCCAATATTATTCAAAGTCTTAAAGAAAATAATAATGAGGAAGCAAACAAAGAACAGGAAAAAGTGAACGAAATTCGTACGATCGTAAAGAGCTTCCCTCAAATATCTGGTATAAAATGGTGTATTCATCGTTATCTTGGTCTTCCTATCACCTATGTAAAACCTCCACTACTTAATTTAACTGAATATCAGCAAGAAGACATGTTTAAGCTTTTAGATGGATTAGTAAATAAGAAAATTGAGGAATATGGGTAGTTCAATGGATATAGTAAGTATTGGCGAATGTATGGTTGAGTTTCATCGTGAACAGGAAAACTCACCCAAAGTTTTCATACGTAGTTATGGTGGAGATACTCTTAATGTAATAATAGCTGCAGCTCGTCTAGGATCATCAGTTGCATATCTCACAAAAGTTGGGGATGATCTATTTAGTAAATATCTCCTTAATGAGTGGAAAGGTGAAAATGTGGATATTTCTCAAATATTGCAGCTGAAAAATTCCTTTACAGGAATTTACTTTATCCAGCTAGAGAAAAACGGAGAAAGAAGTTTTCAGTATTATCGCAAAGGGAGTGCAGCTAGCAAAATGGCTCCTAATGATTTCGATCCTTCCTTCTTTTGTCAGGCTACTGTTCTATACTCTTCAGGAATTACTCAAGCTCTTTCAGTAACTAATCGAAGAACAGTCTCAAAAATCTTCATGGAATTTAAAAAGAGAGAATCCATGGATAAATTCGTTGTCTACGATCCTAATTACAGACCCAATTTATGGTCAAATGACGTTACAAAAGCTAGAGAGGCCCAAGAGGAAATTCTTCCTTTTACTGATATCGTTATGCCCAGTTTTCCTTCTGATGCACCTTTAGCCAATGCACAATCACCTGAAAATATTATCTATTACTATAAAAAGCAAGGAATAGATCGTACAATCGTTAAATTAGGGAGAGAAGGATGTTTATTCACTGAAGATGGTGGGAAAACACTCCATCGCATGCCTGCGCTAAGAATACCAACTGTTATCGATACTACAGGAGCAGGGGATGCATTTAATGGGGGGGTATTAGCTGGTTTAATAAGAAATTATTCTATACATGATGCAATTGAATTAGGAATCATAGTTTCAGGATTGAAAGTACAGAGAAAAGGAGCAATCTCTTCTTTACCAACGCTGAAAGAGGTAAATAAATTTTGGAAAAAGGTTCAATGAGTGATGCATCTCAGAAGGATGAATCGGTAAGATGTCTTCGATTTTAATTCCGTATCACTACTAGAGGAAGCTGTGGGATTAACATTCATCATTTCATCAGTTCGGAGAATTTATCAATAACTCAAATGAATAGACAACAAAACGTCAAAGATTCATCCAAGTTGTCATAATTATTCTTAAATGATTCAGGTTGGTTATGTAAAGAAGGTGATAAAAATTCAGAATAATACAATTCTAGTTGTCTCTGCTCATCCTTTTATTCCTGTTGCTTGTACAGGAGGAGTTTTAGCTCTGTTTTCAGAAAAAGGCTGGAAATGTTATGTAATTTGCATGTCAGCTGGTGAGAAAACCTTTTCTACGCCAGAGGAACAAGAAGAAATCATTGATGAGCAGAAAAATGCTGGTGAGTTTCTCGGAGTTATAAGAACAGATTTTCTACAACTTGAAGATGCCAACATTCAAAATACTGAATCAACACGTGATATTCTTGTAAGAAAAATCAGAATGATCAAACCAGATATTGTGCTAACACATTGGCATTTATCAACACATCCAGATCATAGAAACACTGGTCTTGCTGTTGCTGATGCATGTCTATTGTCTCAACTTTCCTCTATTATTACACAGGAACCTGCTCATACAGTGAACCGAGTCTATCTATTTGATATTCCAGGTTATTCAACTAATTTTGAACCCACGGTCTATATTGACATTTCTAATGTTATTCAAACAAAAAAAGAGGCTCTTAAAGTTTTTAACTTGTTTTATCAAAAGTTTGGGTCCATTGAAAAATTCTTGGAAATCTGGATTGGTAAATCCCGAATAAATGGTATGGCCTCTGGTGTTGAATTTGCAGAGACTTTTGTTTCCTATTGGACTCAACATTATGGGGCGAGAGCACTTAGTTATTTCCCCTAGTTACTTTGAATAAATCTTCCTCAAGTGTTTGCCATGGAAGTTAGGTTAAATGATATTTTTAGAAAAATTTAAAAAAAAAACCTAGTAGTTACCGCTGGTACGGATGTCAGATAGGTATCCTGAAAGACGATTCATCTAGAGATAATGAGGCTCCTTTAGGATTATCAAATAGATAACTATTCAATCTATTAAGGAGAAATTCATTATCGAGAAGACAGTGTATTGAAATAAACGTCAACAAATCCATATCTCAGAATATTGAGTGTGAAAGTGGTCCTTCAGATTATTGGTCAAAAAGAGGACAAAAAGCCTCTCTTCGTATGATGAAAGGTCACAAAGAAACACCAGAGTAACTTTTTCTTTCTCTGAGTTCAATCGTCCATATTAGTAAAGTAATCTACTTGAGATGATGATAAGATGAAGTTGCTCGGAAAAGAATTATATCCTTTAGATTTGAGTGGTATTGCCTTAATGTTGATTGGAACCCTAGGGTATTTTTTTGGGGTTCTTATTGGCTTTGGCATGGATACTCCCTCTCTTTCAATTGAAAGAGCTATTCTATTCATGATTTTTCAGTTGGTTTGGATCGGTATTGGATTAATCGCCTTTCAAAGATTTCTCCTTAGACCCGAATGGCTTTTCGAGGATTACTCACCTGGGGTCAAGAAAGAATGGTTTTCCACGAAGAGAGTTGTCAATATTGCAATACTTTCTGCAGCTGTGTTGGCATTTTCTTTCATCGTGGTTCCACCACTGGGTTTTACCCTCAGGCCAGTACCATCAGTTTTTGCAGGTTTTTTCTTTGGACCAATTGAGGCCTTTCTTTCATATGTCATTGGATCTTACCTCTCCTACTTCGTAAAACCAGACCCAGATCAAAATCCCGTTGCTGTACCAATTATGGTCATTGCTAATGCAGCGCTTTGGGTATTTAGTTCTTGGTTTTATTTCAGACATGTTAAAGATAATCCTCCAAAGCAAAGAACTTATCGTTATGGTTTGTTATTTGTTTGTACAATGGCAATCTACTATGTTCTATACACTATCCAAACTTATGGATATGTAGGTCAGGAAGCGTTTGAATTCTTTCTCATTTTTGGACTCATAGGTGCAATGATTGTTGGAATTGTAACTATCGGTATAGCTATTGCTGCCACTGAATCACTTCTAGCCTCAGGATTCCTTGAAGAAGAGGAAGAAGCAGAAGAGGAAGAAGCAGTCTAATTCTTCAAGATGGAGGAAAAAAAAGGTATATTCGGGCTTTCTATCAACTAACATTTTGTTGTCTAAGAGTTTCCTGTACGTTTTGCTGTAAGGTGACAGAGATGATTATAGACTGTGGATGTGATATTCCTACCAAAGAAGGCATTAAATTTCTTTTAATGCTTCCCCCTCAAATGAAAGGATATATACGAATTTTTGGGAGCAGAATTGCATCCTTTTTAGGAATTGAAGAGGAATTTAAACAACTTATAGGAAAAATGACCTTTACCGAATTGTTAGGTTACATCAACAAAAAAGCAGAAGCTTTTGTGATGACTCCTGATGAATTTATCACCGTTTTGGACAATAATCAGGTTGAGCGATGTGTTTTTTTCAACGAAGATCACGAGACAAACACAGGCATGAAATTACTTACAAATGACTATATGGCAGAATTAGTTAAAGAGTACCCTGACAGATTTATGGCTTTTGCGGGTGCAGATCCACATAAAGGTAGTAAAGCAGTGAAAGAATTGGAACGTGCGATCAACAGGCTTGAGTTGCATGGATATTGTTTCAGTCCTTTTATGGATGCTATATATGCCAATGATAAAAAATACTACCCTCTTTTTCAAATCTGTGAAAGTTTAGAAGTACCTGTTTGGATTCACACTTCAATCAATTATTCCAATCGTCGAATGGATTTTGGCCATCCGAAATTTCTAGATGATGTCGCCATAGACTTTCCTGATCTTAAGATAATTGCAGGTCATGGAGGTTGGCCTTGGGTTCTCGAACTTGTAGCCCTCGCCCGAAGGCATCCGAATATTTATATAGATACAACTGCTCAAAGACCAAAGTACATGGCTTATCCAGGATCTGGTTGGGAACCTTTGTTACAGTTTGGAAACTCTCTTTTACAAAACAGAGTTGTTTTTGGGTCAGCTTGGTTGACTTTGGGAATGCCAATAGCCGATATTGCTGAAGAAGTTCGTGACTTACCCCTAAAGGATTCTGTAAAAGAGAAATGGCTTTATTCAAATGCTAAGAGACTTTTAAATCTATAAGTTAATGAAATAATTAGAGATGAAAGAGCTATGAGTCTAAAAAATTGGAAAAAGATTTATGAAGAGCGTCTGTGCACAGCTGATGAAGCGGCTAAGGCTATCAAGGGTGGAGATACTATTCTGATTAGTGGGAGCGAACCATATTCCTTAGAAGATGCTATTGCTGATAGAATGGATGAATTTGATGAGACTGTATATATCAATTGTTCTGGTCTATATCGGAAAATAGACGCAATAGCTTTCTTTAGACCTGGTGCTGAAGAGCATTTTCGTGTGTATTCGGGATTTCTAACACCATATACTCGGCCATTACTGAAAGATGGACGAATGGATTTTATTCCTATCCATTTTCATGATGCTCCCCGCAGATTGTTTTTAGAAAAAATGAGACGTCCAAATATAGCATTAGCCCAAGTATCTCCACCTGACAAACATGGTTTCTGTTCGTATGGCATGGCTGTAGATTATATTAAAACAGGGGCAGAATGTGCCGATATCGTTATGGTTGAAGTAAATGACAAAATGCCCAGATCATTAGGTGATTCATTTATTCATATCTCTAAAATTGACTACATCGTAGAGCGGTCAGCGCCACTTCGGGGTGTACCCAGACCAACAATTTCCAAGACAGAAAAAGAGATTGGAAAACACATTGCTAGTCTCATCAATGATGGAGACACTATTCAACTTGGTTTTGGAAGTATCCCAGCCGCAGCTGCTCTCTTTCTTGAAGATAAAAGAGATCTGGGAATACACACTGAATTTTTTACTGATTCAGTGATGGATCTTGTTTATAAAGAGGTAATTACGTGTAAAAAGAAAACAATCCATAATGGAAAAATTATCTCAACAGGAGCAGATGGTACACCTGACCTTTACGAATTTGTTGATAATAATCCAATGATAGAAATGCATCCTGTTCTCTATGTGAATGATCCCTGTATAATTGCCAAGAATGATAATATGAAAGCCATCAATAGTGCAATTCAAGTTGATCTTACTGGCCAGGTAGCCGCTGAATCAATAGGCCCAGAACAAGTGACTGGAGTAGGTGGTCAAGTAGATTTCATGAGAGGAGCTGCAGGTTCTAAAGGAGGTAAGGGAATAATTGCAATGCGTTCAACAGCTAATAAAGGAAAAGTATCAAAAATTACTCATTGCTTGTATCCTGGAACCATCGTTACTACTTCACGGTGTGATATCCATTGTGTTGTGACAGAGTATGGAGTAGCCCATTTGGTTGGAAAAAGTATCAGAGAACGAGCTGAAGCACTGATTAGCATTGCTCATCCCGATTTTCAAGATGAACTAGAAAAAGAAGCAAAGAAGATGAATCTCATTCATTGAATAATTAATTTAGATTTTGCTCATAAGAATCTTCAAAAAATGCTTCCTGCAATAGAAATCAGTAAAGAAATAATGAAGGCTATTAGAAGATGAAAGCTGCTGTATGGGTTGCTGTAGAAAAAATAAAACTTGTAGAAAGAGATATTCCCACTTTGAGGAATTATGAGGTATTGGTTAAATCGCGAGCAGTTGGTGTTTGCGGAACAGATATCCATATTTTCACAGGTCAGTACCCAGGACTTAATCCTCCACGAGTTTTAGGTCATGAAGCGTGCGGTGAAATTGCAAAGATCGGTTCAGATGTAACTAATGTCGATATTGGTGATAGAGTTGTTGTGGACCCCATTCTATGGTGTGGAACCTGCTCTTTCTGTAAGAAAGGACAATATAATCTTTGTACTCTGAACGGTGGAAAACGTCTTATTGGATATAGTCAAGATGGAGCTTATGCTGAATTCTTTGCTTCCCCTGCAACGAACCTTCATCGAATCACAGGAAATATCTCTTTTGAAGAAGCAGCTCTTGTTGATACTCTCGCTTGCCCCATAAACGCAATTTCTAAAATTAAATTTAATCTTAATGAAACTGTTATTGTTATTGGTGCAGGGTCAGCAGGATTACTATTCATCCAGCTAGCTAAGCTTAAGGGAGCTCAAACAATCGTAGTTGTTGAACCCAACGAATTTAGAAGGAATACATCAACTAAAATGGGAGCTGATCATGTATTTGATCCTAGTAGGTCTGATTTTATTGAAACAATCAAACATGTTCTTCCTGAGGATGAAATTATAGTTATTGAAGCTGCAGGTACTTCAGAAAGTGCGAGACTTTCACTCGAACTTGCCTCCAAGCAATCAACTGTCGTTCAATATGGCTATGTTAGTGATTCTTTTGTAGATGGTTTTGATTTAGGTAAGGTTGTACTTCAAGAATTAAGAGTAGTTGGATCTGTAGGTTATACTGCTTGGAATTATAAAGAAGCACTTTCATTAATAGAATCTAACCGAATCAACGTTAAACCATTGATTACGCATACTTTTAACCTTGAACAAATTCATGAAGCCTTTCAATTGGTTCACATGCAACACGATAATGTCATTAAAGCTGTTATTTCTCAATAGGTCGGTTTCTTTTTTGAATAAGCAAATTCTTCCATTTATGGAATGTATAAATTGTCAGAATATACATTCTGTTGAAGAAGAGTACTATATTTGCCCTAGATGTAAAGGAACCTTGGAGATCAAATACGATCTTGAAACTTTATCAGGAAGTTCTTTCCGAAATGAAATTCTGATGAGACCTAGAGGAATGTGGAAGTATTTTGAAGTGTTACCTGTTCTTGACAAAAAGAATATTCGCACACTTGGAGAAGGTGGAACTCCTCTTTTCAAATCGCAAAGATTAGCAAAGGATCTAGATTTGGCCAACTTATTTCTGAAGAATGATGGATTGAATCCTACTGGTTCATTTAAAGACAGACAAGTATCTGTCGGGGTATCAAAAGCAATTGAATTTGATAGAAAAGTGGTTGGAGTTACATCAACAGGTAATGTTGGGTATGCATCTGCAGCTTATTCTGCTCTTGCAGATCTTAAGTGTCACATTGTTATCTGGTCCAAGATGAACGGACTTGGTGATCCAAGTGTGAAAATGGCCCCTGCACTACTTTTTGGAGCGAATGTAAAACAGACTCCTTCCATTGACTCATCATTTTTTGCTCGGGATAGTTATCTTCTTATGAGAGATCTCTGTATTAAGAAAGGATGGGTTCCTCTCATTTCAGCAAGATGTATTAATCCCTTTGCAGAAGAGGGGGCAAAAACAATTGCTTATGAAATATGTGAAGATCGTAACTGGAATGTTCCTGATTGGGTCTGTGTGCCAATTGGAGGTGGAGGTTTGATATCTGAATTATGGAAAGGTTTTCTAGAAATGAAGACATTAGACTTTATTGATGATCTTCCCAAACTAGCAGGATTTCAATCAGGTAGTTTTCAACACGTTGCCTTGGCTTTTCAGAGGCAAATGAAAACGGTAGAACCGTTATATGACATTCTGGGAAAAGATGCTCCAGCATATTCTTTGGATGGGGAACAGGCTCTAATGAGCATCAGAGAATCTAAAGGGTTTGCGGAAGCTCTTTCAACTTCTGAAGTAGAAGAAACGCAAAAACTTCTAGCAAGGAAAGAAGGAATTTTAGCTGAACCAATGGGAGCTTGGGGAGTTGCTGGATTGATTTCAGCCATGGATAAGGGTAAAATTCAAGCTGATGAAACAGTAATTGTTTGTATTACTGGTAAAAATATTGATTACACGTCCATCCTCTTAGAGAATCGTAAAATTGGATCGATAAGGTTGGAGGATTTGAAAAACCTAGATGAAGGTGGAAAGATCTGAAATCTTCAGGAATTATTATGGATGGGGTTTCTTTTAGATATAAGGGACGAAAAAAATATGCCCTTAAAGATATCAACTTAGAGATTAAACAAGGTGAATTCGTTGCTATTATGGGTTCAACAGGAGCAGGGAAAAGCACTTTACTCCTCACAATGAATGGATCTATCCCTCATCTAATTTTTGGAAGATTTTCTGGAGATGTTGTAGTAAATAAAGTAAACACAAAAGAAAATATGGTCTATGAGCTATCACGGCACGTTGGTCTTGTTTTTGAGGATCCTGATACTCAAATAGTCTCATTCACTGTATTAGAAGATATAGCATTCGGGCCAGGTAATCTTAACATTCCAAGAGAAGAGCTGGAAAAACAGGTAAAAAATGCTCTGAAATTTTCGCGCTTAGAAGGGTATGAAAATCGAAATCCTCGTACCTTATCCGGTGGCGAAAAACAAAGTCTCGCAATAGCGGGAATATTGGCCATGAATCCTTCTATCATCGCTATGGATGAACCAACATCTATGCTTGATCCAATTGGTAAAACAAGAGTATATTCAATAATAAAAGACTTGAATAAAAAGTTTAATAAAACTATTATTTTATCAGGCCAAGAAGCAGAAGAAATTGGTCAATTTGCCGACCATGTCATTGTTATGAGTAAAGGTCAAATAGTAGCAGAGGGTTCTCCTCAAGAAATTTTTGAAGATAACATACTTTGCGAAAACGAAGGCATAAGAAGGCCGCAGGTTACTGAATTTTCAAGTTTATTAAAAGAAAAAGGATTGTGGAAGGAAAAACTTCCAATATCTATTCAAGAAACGATAGATTACATGAAAAATAATTTTTCTATAAGAGAAAATATTTCTAGATCAGTTATTTCAAAAATTGAACCTAAAAAAATTCATGTTACAATAAAAAATCTTACTCATAAGTACCAATCAAGTCAACAAGAAGCTATTAAGGATATCTCTCTAGATATCTTCAAGGGAGAGATTGTAGCTTTGATTGGACAAAACGGTTCTGGAAAAACAACCCTAGCAAAACATCTTGTGGGATTACTACGCCCAACTAATAAAAATGCAGAGATATTTATTTCTGGGATAACTTTAAGGAAAAGGCCTGTCAAAGAGATTGCTAGAATAGCAAACTATGTTTTTCAAAATCCTGATCACCAGCTCTTCTCAAATAGTGTGATTGAGGAGCTTGAATATGGATTGAAGAAGTATAAAATTGAAGAAGAAAAGAGAAAAAACACATTAGATTACTACATTGACCTTTTTAGATTAAAACGTTATAGAAAACGAAGGCCAAAATCATTATCCCGTGGTCTTCGCTCTCTCACTGCGATTGCTTCTGTTCTCGTACTTCAACCAGATTTAATTATTATTGATGAACCTACTACAGGTCTGGATAAAAGGGAATCTATTAAAATTATGGAGATATTAACGAACCACGTTAAACAACATCAGCAGACAATGATTTACATCTCCCATGAAATGGATTTAGTGGCTCGATATGCTCAACGGGTAATCGTTCTTCACAAAGGAGAGGTATTAATGGATGGAACTGTTCGTGAGGTCTTTTCACAACCTCAAATATTAGAAAAAACCTGGTTAAATCCTCCACAGATAACACAACTATCTCAAAAACTGGAAGGATCCCCAGATGTGTTGTCTATCGAAGAATTGATCGATGATATCGTTTGGACTGGTTAAACATGGTTCTTTTACAATATGAAGCAAAAGACACCGTTTTGCATCGTATGCATCCTCTACCAAAATTGTTATGGATATTCGCAATGGCGATTATCTGTTCCATCTTTTACAATCCTTTTGTACTCCTTTTCTTTCTAGCTATAGACCTTGTCTTAATACTTTTTGCTAGAATCCCGTGGAGAGGTTGGCTAAATCAAATAATAACTGTTGCAATGTTTTCATGGATAGGATTTTTTCTTCTGGGTATGTGGCAAACATCAGCTGAAAGATGGGTTCATCTTGACCCTGATTTCGCAACAACAGTTATACTTGCAGTCACACCCGTAGGTACTCCAATTTTCGGACGAATGGACATAACATATGGTGGATTATTATACACTGCAGGTATGTCTATAAGAGTCTTAGTTCTACTTTTCGCATTTTGTGTGTTTATTTACTCTACATCACCAGAAGAATTTGTTTGCCTATTGAGAAAATTCCATATTCCAGCTAAACTCACCTTTATCGTGATGGCAACATATAGGTTTTTCCCTGACATTTTAAACAAATTAGGAACGATTAGAGATGCTCAAAGCCTGAGAGGCTGGAATCCTCGATCTCTAAATCCCATAAAGGTTATCCGTGAATACATGCCTTTAGCAGTTCCGGCTATGACTGAGCTGGTTCATATGTCCACATCAATTGCGCTTTCGGCTGAAGCAAAAGGATTTGGAAACCCTCATTTCATTATTTTACATGAACTGGAATTAGGGAAAAGCGGTATATTGCTAATTGTATCAGTTTTGTTGGTCTTTTTAATCACTATGTACCTTTATATAACTTATAGAATCGGAATCTTATGAACTAGTTGGTTGAAATCGAGGGAATGGATAAGGAGGACTTTCTTCAAAGGAAAAAAAATTTCCAATTCTTCTGAATAAATTTTGAGTTTCTCTTATGAAATGAAATTACCATTATAGAAAATTATATGAAAAAGTGTTTTGTCATCCAATACTATGAAATTACTAAACAAAACTGCTTTAGTTACAGGAGCCGCTTTGGGGTTTAAGGATGGTGGTCCATCCATTGGTAGTGCTATTGCTTTTAAATTCGCTTCCGAGGGAGCGAAAGTCGTTGTTATTGACATCCTAGAAGAAATGGGCCAAAGAACTGTTGACCAAATCCTGAATAATGGTGGTGAAGGGTTATTCATAAAAACTGACGTTGGAAAAACCGCTGAAGTTAAAAGAGCTATTGAAATAACGAAAAAACAATTTGGGAACCTTCACTGCCTTGTGAATTGTGCTGCTACTTATGAGGGTGACATTTCTAAAAACGTTGTTGAAATCTCTGAGGATGATTGGAACCATACTTTAAATATCAATTTAAATGGCTATTTCCGTTTTGCGAAATATTCCATTCCGGTGATCCTAGAAAGTGGGGGAGGAACAATCATCAACATTTCATCAGGAGCAGCGTTTAAGGTTTTGAAGAATTTTTGTGTCTATCCAGTGACAAAAGCCGCTATAAATGCTTTAACTCGAACACTAGCAATAGATTTTGCTCCAGAAATACGGTCAAACGCGATCTGTCCCGGATTTGTAAGAATAGCTAATTCTGAAAACGATCGAGATTCAGAGGAACTGAAACAATGGATTGATGGAATAGCTAAGACATATCCTCTAAAGAGAGTCTGTACAGTTGAAGAAATTGCAAATGTAGCGTTATTCTTAGCTAGTGATGATTCTTCATTTATAAATGGTGAATGCATAACTGTAGATGGAGGACGATATGTCTCGGACACTCACGAATTCTGAACTCTAACAAATGATGTTAGAGTCCTAGAGAGATTAATGTTAGAACAACAATTTGATCATAGGATTGGATTCTTACGAAAGTTGGTAATAAATTGTCCAGAAAACAAGAGGGGATTACTCAAAAACTTGAACAAGCAGAACAATTAGTACACAAAGGACGATTCGATGAAGCTTGGCAGATTATTGAGTTATTGGAGAAAACGAACGCACTTTCTCTTAATAACCAATTTACATGCAAGTTCCATGGGAGCCAAATTAAAACTAAAATGGGAAATTACGAAGAAGGGCTTACTCTGGCAGAGCAAGCTCTAAATAAAAGTCAGGAATTAGATAAACCAGTTCAAGAGGTAGACGCATACGTCGCAATGGCAGAAGCCTTGGAAAAACTGGAAAGATTTGATGAGAGTCTTGGGATTCTTGATCAGGGTGAAAAATTACTTGCAAAAACGGGTGGAGAACCAAATACAGCAATTTCTAAAAGAAAAGCCGATATATTGCATGTTAAAGGCAGAACTCTTAGGCGAAAAGGGGATATTGACCAAGCATTAACACCTCTTGAACAAAGTCTGGCATTAAGAGAGAAACTCGGTGACAAACAACAAATTGCTGAATCACTTAGTAGTATAGGAAGGTATTACTCAACGAAAGGAGACACAAGTCAAGCTTTACAGTACTTTAAGCAGAGTATGGCTCTTCTTGAGGAAAGTGAGAATAAATGGGACATTTCTCAGGGTTTTTGGAATATTGGGTCGATATTTTGCCAACAAGGTAACTTAGCTCATGCATTAGAGTATTTCGAGAAAAGTCGAATGATTTCTGAGGAAATTGGGTTTAAATCAGGAATGGCTCAGGCTTTATTTTGTTCAAGCGCTATGTGCAAAGATATGGGTGAGTTAGATCTCGCTTTAAAGTACCAACAACAGAATCTGAAATTGTTCAAGGAACTGAACGATAAAGCGGAAATAGCTGCTTCTCTTGCTCAAGTTGG
>JAEOTY010000010.1 GCA_016839625.1 Candidatus Hodarchaeota archaeon | reverse complement strand
TTTGGTTTATAAAGTGATTAATAGGTCACTGGGTAGAAATAAAGTATTATTCCAATGATAATAATGATAGAAGTGCAAATGATAAGCCATTCGAGAAAAAACCGTCTTTGTTTCGTGGAATCAGTTGTTTTTGTCAACTGTGTACGAAAATGCCAAGTAAACAATAGAAGTATTGCCGTCAGAAAGATAGGCATCAAATTCTGCACAGTATGATCAAGGATCGCTAAATATAAGATGATAGCCAACGAAAAGAGAAATCCATATCCAATTAAGGAGATATCTAGTAGTCTCACGTTTTTAGGAAGATTAAACCATCCTTCAAGAACAGAACTCAAAGCATTTCCTCCAAACTATTCAATAACTCTACTTTTTCTCAATTTTTTGTGTTTTTCTTTATTAATATTATTTTTGCTTTCCATTATCGTTTAAGGTGGAATTAACTGAATCCTCTCAGGTTACCTTAAAAAGTTTCTAGATGATGTTTTCATACTCTCTTATTTCATTGTTTCTAAGGAAATTTTTGAAGCTAATATAATAATCAAAAGATTTCATTTATCTTTGATTTTTTAATCAATATTTAACTTTAAGTAGAGGAATAGTATAAATTTTTAATCTGTTTTAAGATTAACAAAGCATATTTATAAAATTAGATACTTCTTGCATTCTATTAGCAAACAAATTGGGGTTTCTGTTTATGAAAAGAATAAACGTTATTATTTTAGGTGCAGCTGGACGAGATTTCCATAATTTCAATACGTATTTTCGAGATAATCAAATGTACAATGTAGTATCATTTACTGCCACTCAAATTCCAGATATTTCAGGACGAAAATATCCCCATGAATTAGCTGGATCATTATATCCTGAAGGAATCCCTATTTATCCTGAAAATGATCTTCCATCCTTGATTGAGCAGCATGATGTCGAACAGGTAATTCTAGCTTACTCTGATTTGTCTTATAATTATGTAATGAATATAGCTTCCTTAGTGTTGTCAAACGGAGCAGATTTTCGTATTTTAGGTCCTAATCATACTATGTTACAGTCTAAGCTTCCAGTAATCGCAGTACTAGCAGTAAGGACTGGAAGTGGTAAATCTCAAACCGCAAGGAAAGTAGGGAAAATCTTACGAAAACAAGGACGACGTGTTGCAGTTATACGTCATCCGATGCCCTATGGAGACCTTTTGAAACAAAAGTGCCAACGGTTTGCAACCTATACAGATCTCAAGACTCATGAATGTACCATAGAAGAAATGGAGGAATATGAGCCCCATATTAATGAAGGAAACCTAGTTTTTGCTGGAGTCGATTTTGAGACGATTCTAGTTACGGCAGAAAAAGAAGCAGATGTAATTCTTTTTGATGGAGGGAATAATGACTGGAGTTTTTATAATGCTGACTTAAAAATAACTGTTGCTGATCCACATCGTTTAGGACACGAAAAATCTTATTTCCCTGGGGAAGTAAATGTAAGACAAGCGGATGTAGTCATAATTAACAAAGCAGGTACAGCTCCAGAAGGAAATGTTGAGAAACTCAAAGAAAGTATTCGAGAACTAAATCCCAAAGCTCAAATCATCGTTGCTAACTCACCTATTAATATTGAAGACCCAAGCTTAATTACAGGAAAACGGGTATTGGTAGTTGAAGATGGACCAACTTTAACGCACGGAGATATGAAATATGGAGCTGGATATATTGCAGCCAAGAAATTCGATGCAAAGGAGATCGTTGATCCACGTCCTTTTGCAGTAGGAACTATCAAAGAAACCTATAGAAAATATTCGCATCTAACCGAGGTTCTTCCAGCAATGGGGTATGGGAAGCAGCAGATTGAGGAGCTAGAAGCTACAATAAATGCAGCAGAGTGTGACACAGTGATTATTGGTACACCAATAGATTTAACTCGTCTATTAGAAATAAAAAAGTCCCATGTGAGGGTAAAATATGAATTAGAAGAGCAGGGCTCACCAAATTTAGAAGAAATCATCTTAAATTTTCTAAAAAAACATGGGACTGATTAGATTCTTAGAATCATTCAAGAACCTTAAGGCAGTCTCCCTCCAGAGACATAAAGGTGGAAATCCTCATTTACTACTTATCTACAAGCTGCTCTCAATAATGGTTGAAAAATCATTAGTCTAATAAGATTCTTGTGTAGAAACTGCAGTCATATAGAGACCAATAATTGCAAAAATGGCACTAATGAATGTAGCACCAACTCCTTGTACGGGGGGAGTTCCTTGGACAAGCATTAAGACAGGAATGACTATAACTCCACCAAGACCAAGTCCTCCGATTATCGTGGGAGCGTTACTCTCATCATAACCAAAACCTTCGCGGCTTCCGTATCCTAACCCTAACCCTCCAACAACACCACAAATCCAGATGAAAAACAGCTCAAAATATTCTCTTTGATATTGTGTTTCTTGAGCAGCCGCTTCCCCTTCTAATAACTGAACCACAAAATCAAGTCGTAAAATAGCAATGACTGCTACCATCAGACTAATCACAAATATTATTGCACCTATCAACGTCGGGGTTTTCATATCATTAGACCTCTGTACACACTATTTTAATTATGGTTAGATACTTCCTGCTTTTGGGATTTTTATTTTTTTTCCTAATTGAATTCAAACTATCGTGTATCCAATAATAACATCGATAGTTGACCCTTTTTTGAAAATACACTAAAGAAATAATCATGTCAGACAAAGAAATAGTGTAGTTCAACTTTTATGTCGAAAACCTATCATATTGAGATGGGCCTTTTTTACTCATCTTAATGGGCATGTTTTCACCTCAACAGATTCCTTTAAGTCTTTATAATTAAAAACAGAACATGCATAAATAATTAAATATCTTAAGCAAAGTTTGAAAGCAATAGGAAAATTTTCAACCAGGGCCCGTGGCTTATGCGCGATAAGGTGATTTATGCGTGGCAAAGCCTGGATAGAGTACTGCGCTGCGGAAGGTCAAAAGCTAAGGACTTGGAGATACGCAGGGGTCAAGGGTTCAAATCCCTTCGGGCTCGTTTCATATTTTTAAAAAATCAGAAATAGCTATGCAAACACTAGCGTTAGATGGCTGATTTTTTGAATCAACTCTGCTATATTTGAGATTTCGTAATTTATAATGAAATTTACCACGATTTCTAGACCTATTACTACAGTATTATGATTGAATTTAACCTTATGAGAGAAGAGAAATGATATGTGAAATTCCGCGATCTCAATCCAAAATTTCGCTGATGTAGAGTCCAATTATCTTATCCAGGAAGAAAAATGTGTCCTATCATTTCAAACATTTATGAGGGTTTTAATCGATCCTTTAGGGTTAAAAAAAGTAGAGTCCGCTGCATATCCATACAGGATTTTCAGGATATTGATGAAATTGAACTTGAGATGGAGTATAACAGTTTAGTTATTGTTTTTTTCAAAGAATTTCGAATAAAAAGGCCGATGGATGCCAAACGATTATTGCAGCGACTTAATGCATTCATTCGACAATATAACTATGATATACTGAACTTGGGTAAACTTGACTACTTTTTTCTCCTTCCTAAAAAGTATGAGCTGACAACGGAGACCTTATCATCATCTGTTTAAGAGTGTCTTAACAAGTTGAGAGAGACATCTCGAATTATTCTTTCGTCTCTATATTTTTTCGTATTAAGAACGCTGTGGAAAAGAATAGTAAAGTTGATGCTAAGAATAGTCCTACAATAGCCAGATTTGGTAGAATTACTTTCGGGAATGGAGGTTCTAAGAAGATCCGTCCAGCTGTTAATTCAACAGATAGATATCCAATACGTGAAGCGATGAAAACCGCATCGCAAAATCCAGGGCTCAAACCTTCTGTGCTTACCCAACCGAAATATTTGGAGGAATTTTGGGGATCTGCTCTCATTGATCTGGAACTTAATGTAGAACCAGTTCTTTCAAGTGTGACAACTATTTGTCCTTGGGAGAGACTATTATTATGTGAACTCACTAATGTGACATTTCCAAAAATAAAATCGCCAATCTCAATCGATAAACCATCTTTATCTACCCATGGTTCATGAAAATTCATGATTCCTGTGTTTTTTCCCAACCATTTTATTGCATTTAATATGAAATCTGTGTTATCTAAGAAAATGTCTGTATCATTAGCAAGAGGTTCAATGAAGCTATTATTAAACATGTCTACAGAGCCAACAGCTAATACTCGAGCTCCATTCTCAAATTCTAGCGTAGAAACCAATGTATTGTTTTCTGATGGAGCTTCTACGGAATTTGATAGAAGGATAGGATTGTAAAATAAAATTGATGGTGATTGATAACTCGTTAACTTAGACTCATTGAAGGAAATTCCTAATCTGTTTGGACATATAATTTGAGAAATATTCTCAGTAAGAGGGGTGGTTGGTGTGGTGAAATCTCGAGCTAAAGCATTTTCTGATAAAATAGGATTTTCATAATTGAAGGATAATCCGTAAATACTAAGCAGATCATTTAATGGTTCTGTGGTTTGATTTCTAAAACCAGATGCAATGAATAAGGATTTTCCTGTTTTGATAAAATCCTCTACATTCTCTATTTCCTCTTCAGAATAAGCGATGTTTGGTGCTAAAACCGTAAGAACGTCAATAGCAGCTAAATCCTCTGAAGAGAATTCTTCAGTAAGAAATACAACCTCTTGTGGACTGAATGTAGAATTTATGATAGATGTTAAATTCAGGAGGTCTTGAGAAGTTATGTTATTTTGGTGACTTACATCAATCCCAATAACGATTTCAAATTCATCAGTAGGTTCAACTGTTCCGAGAACACTCGTAAACTTCAAAATGCTACTGTTGGTGTTGGTAAAAGTTAGAAATAATATCCCAATAACAATAATCCAAGAGTTTTTCAATTTACTCAATCTAACTTCCTCTTTCTTTGTATTCGATCTGCTAGCAATGTTGATACGTCACATGTCACAATTTCTGTTTCTAGAGAAACTTCAGAGCCAATGGAAGTCAAATTTGACCCCTTATTCTGCCTTTTTTATGTGCTTGGTTAAATACTAACTAAAAAAATCACTCTTCTAAACTAAACGATTACGGTACCACAGCGCGATAGATAATAAATTCACCTGCAGTAGGGCTATTCCTTATAATTTTCAACACATCCCCAATTTTGGCTCCCAAAAGTTGTACAGCTGGATCTTCTGCAGATATTTTCGGTAACTGATACTTGAAAATAGAATATTTTCTTTCTAATTCTTTAATCTCTTCTTCTGTAGCAAACTCGTGTAAAGGAACTAAATAATGCTTAAATAGGTTAAAAAATGGAAATTTTATCGAAAAAGTTTCAATTCCAGCAGCTTTAGCTTCTCGCTTAGCATAATGGGTATATTTACTTAAGGCGAGTAGAATGGCATGATCGTACTGTTTCTCCTCAATTTCTTCTTTATATTCACGCAATTCTCGAACCCCCACAACTTCTTTTATTGGTATACGAACAATGATAGTTTTTTTATTATGGTCTTTTCCAAAAATATCATAATGTTCTTCTTTTTCAGATTCTGAAGTAATGTTAAATCCTCTGGTTGAGAGAATTGATTTAGCTCCATCAATAACTCGTTGTTTACGGCCATTCACGTCACGTATTCTCCAGTTACTGCTCAATCCGACGATAACGCCTCGTTTTTTTGTGTTTTTCTCTCAAAG
>JAEOTY010000123.1 GCA_016839625.1 Candidatus Hodarchaeota archaeon | reverse complement strand
CGGTACCTCCTAACGCTAGTTCATATAAGTGAGGCAAAGTATTTCTAATACGAGTAATACTGTTTGTGATTTGAGTAACGTATCCTGAAAATTCCTGACCTAGTGTTATTGGTGTAGCATCCATTAAATGTGTTCTACCAGTTTTTATGATATCTTTGAATTCTTTTTCTTTTTCTCCTAATACGGTTTTTAGATGAGTTAAAGATGGTAATAACCTGTCTACTATTTGTTGGACAGTAGATATATGCATAGCTGTCGGAATAACATCGTTTGAGGACTGTGATAAGTTGATATGGTCGTTAGGGTGGATAGGGGACTTGGAACCTATTTTACCACCACTAAGCTCGATTGCTCTGTTACTAATTACCTCATTCGTGTTCATGTTTGTTTGAGTGCCTGATCCAGTCTGCCAGATTACAAGTGGAAACTCATCATCAAATTTTCCATCAATGACTTCTTGAGAAGCTTTAACTATAAGCTCCGCCAGTTCTGTCGATAATAAACCAAGATCTCTGTTAACTTCTGCACACGCTCTTTTGATAATACCCAAAGCTCTAATGAATTCGGTAGAAAACTTAATTTGAGCTAATGAAGTAAAAGGGAAATTATCAAGAGCTCGTTGTGTTTGTGCTCCCCAGTATCTATCTTTTGGAACGTTCACTTCACCAATGCTATCAATTTCAATTCTAAACTCAGACATCATTTATTACTTCCAATTGTATTAAAATTCTCTTGGATTAAACATCGCTGGTGGTTTTTTACGATATTATATCATGATTGACACAAAATAAAAGGATTAGGATCTTTGTTTGTAATTTAAATATATAATAGAGCTTGTTCTAAATCCATGATCAGATCTTCTACTGCTTCAATTCCCACACTAAGACGAATAAGTCCATCAGTGATTCCACGTGTCTTTCGAACCTCATCTAGAAGTGCTGCATGTGTCATAGTTGCGGGGTGAGTAATCATAGACTCAGTTGCCCCAAGAGACTCTGCTATTGACCAAATTTTAGAAAATTATCGTAAAGCGGACCTTTTTTTGGGTGGTAAGACTTAGGTACTTAATACATCAGAGGTTATCTCATCTAACGAAGAACATCCAGTCATTTTCATCGCTTTCGCTAATGTATTTTGTAAATATTCCATCTGCAATTGGACTCCTTCAATCCCACCACCAACAGCTGCTCGAACTAAATCACGTCCAATGAGCGTCGCATCAGCTCCGAGGGCAAGCATTTTTAGAACATCATAACCCGTTCGAATACCACCATCAGCAACAATCATAATTTTCTTACCTTTAACCGCTTCTGCAATTTTGGGGAGAACTTCTGCGGTTCCAGGAGTATGATCAAGTACTCGTCCACCGTGGTTTGAAACAACTATAACTGAAGCGCCTGCATCCACAGCATTTAAGGCATCCTCACCACACATGATTCCTTTGATTATTACTGGAAGAGATGTAGAGTTAACAAGTTCACGAATGTCCTCAGGAGTTTTCTTAAATACTGGTTTATTGTGTTTAGTCATCATAAAGGAACCACAACCATCAGTATCAACACCAACTGCAGTAACGTTGGATTTTTCCGCTTTTTTGAAAAATTGAATAATGACAGATTGTTCTCTGGGCTTGACGATTTTAACACCACCGGATTTCGCTTCAGCAATTGCATCAAGACCAAGTGAGTTATCTAAAGAATACGTATAGGTGTCTCCTCGCCATCCTATAGTTCCAGCTTCTATACATCCACGAACTGTTACCTGACAGAATTCTCTTTCTGTGATTACTTTTTCCCCTCCAAAAGAGTTTACTCCTGTAACAGAGGCCCCCATGATCGGCATAGTCAAATTTTTTCCGAAAAAATGAAATGAGGTATCTGGTTCTATGTGAGAATCAACTAATTTCATCTTTAATTTAATTTTTCTTAATGCTTGCCAATTATTGTGAAAAGAAGCCCCACTCCCGATACCACCGAATCCTAAAGACCGGCCATAATGTTGACCTTGACAAAATCTGGTAGGATT
>JAEOTY010000122.1 GCA_016839625.1 Candidatus Hodarchaeota archaeon | reverse complement strand
TCTACATCGAGTCCTGCTCGTACTTTGGCGATTAGGTCTGCAGGGTAAGCTGGTGCAGCTGTTGCAACAAAGGGAATTCGATGGGCAACCATGATGTCAGTGATGGGTTTTCGAAATTGAACTTTTCCAGGAATCACTGAGCCAGCAGGCGAAGTAGTTGTAGATGCACTAAATGGTGTACCACTAGAGCGTTGGATACCAGTATTCATGTATGCACCATTATCATATAAGATGTAGAGAAGGTCATGACCTCTTTCAAAGGCTCCAGATATTGCTTGAATACCAATATCATATGTTCCACCGTCTCCACCAAATACGACGATGTCCGTTTTCCCTTCTTTATACGTACCTTTCTTTGTCATTGCTTTAATTGCTGCTTCCACCCCACTTGCAACTGCTACTGAGTTTTCAAAGGCAACGTGTAACCAGGGAACTTCCCAAGCAGAGAATGGATAGATTGTCGACGCAACCTCCAAGCAACCTGTAGAGTTGAAAATCATTGTTGGCTTATTGAAGGCCATTGTCACTTGACGTGCCATAGAACCAGCTGCACAACCGGCACAAAGTCGATGACCACCAGTGAAGTAAGTAGGTTTATCTACTAAATCTTTTAATTTATATTTTGGAATTTCTATTGTCATGATAATACCTCCTTCACTCTCGTACTCCCATCCAATAGATTGGCAGGTTTTTACCTACGCTAAATGCCTTTTTAGCTCGATTGTACATTTTATGGTAATCTCCAATAAATGTATCACGACCACCTAGACCAATTGTATATTCTGCGAGTAATGGGGAAACACCAGAGCCATATAGACAGGATTTAATGTCTTGACTCAGAATGGCTCCTGGACCTCCAAAAGAATGCGCTCGTTCAACTGATATCAATCCTTTCAGATTTTTACAAAGCTCCACAATTTCTTCACCCCAAAATGGTCGATAAACACGAATTTTGATTAGGCCTACTTTTTCACCCTTTACACGGAGTTCATCAACCGTTGTTCTAGCGTTGCCTGCGGAAGAACCCATCGTGATGAAAGCATATTCAGCATCTTCCATCATGTATGACTCAATAGGGTTATATTTTCGGCCTGTCACTTTTTCCCATTCATCAAAGACTTCTAGAATGATTTTCTTTGCTTTAACTTGGGCATCTTTGATCTGAGCACGCGCTTCCATATAATAGTCTTGCAAATGTAATAAGCCAATACTCATTGGTTTGGTTGTATCAAGTTTGAGATCAGCTTCTCTCTCACCTTTAAGGAACTCCATTGCTCCATCACGAGAAACTGGTTCAATTCCTTCAATAGCATGAGACAAGATAAATCCATCAAGACCAACAGCTACGGGTAATAACACATCAGGATGCTCTCCAATCCTGAATGCCATAATAGTTTGATCATGAGCTTCTTGATTGTCCTCACAGAAAAGACTTACCCAACCAGAGTCTCGAAAGAGCATTTGATCTGTCATCTCACCGTGGATATTAATTGGTCCGCTTATTGCTCTATTGGCAAGTGCCATGACAATGGGTGTACGAGAGGATGCTGCAATAAAGACTATCTCATACATAAGCATAAGTCCAGCACTTGCAGTGCTAGTAAAGACACGAGCACCTGCTGAACTAGCACCAACACAAGCCGACATTGCACTATGTTCCGATTCTACTGTCACAAATTCAGTATCAACCTCACCATCTGCGACAAAATCTGCGAATCTTTCAACTATAATTGTTTGAGGAGTAATAGGGTAAGCAGCAACAACATCAGGATTAACAGCTTTAGCTGCAAGTGCTACTGCATCATCACCAGTAACAGCAATTCTTTTCATTTAGATATCCTCCATCACTATTGCTTTGTTTCCTTTTCTGCCTGGGCAATCATTCGCACAGATACCACATCCTTTACAATAAAAATAATCAAATTTCGGATGTTTTTTTCCGTTCTCACCAGTTACCATCGTAATAGCACTATCTGGACAGAAGAAATAGCATTCTAAGCAGGAAATGCAATTTTCAACTATGAGAACAGGACGCTGTGCAGCCCAGTCACCAGTACGAAAGAATTTAGCGCTCCCTGCTGGTGCACTACCAGCCATTGGGAGTTTTTTATATCCCCATTTTTCTTTTACCCATTGTTTGAATTCTTCATCTGAAACATCTGTTGGTAAAACAGGCATTAGTTTTTCACCTCGTTAAATGAACGCTCGACGGCGTTTACATTTTTCCTTGCTGGTTCTTCTCTAAAACGGGCCATAATTGCTTTCTTAATCGAGTCAAGTTTTATTATTCCTTCGTCAGTTAGCTTGATCAAAGCACCTAGAATAGCCGTATTTGTTTGTTTTATTCCAATTTCCTCTGCTGCGATTTTAGTAGCGTCTACTGTCGCAAAATGAGCGTCGGGGCGAGAATTCTTCAAATTACTGACCCCTTCGGAATTTGGATCATCAGTGTTGATTATGACGAGTCCCCCTTCCTTAAGGCCAGCAGTAACATCTACTTGCCCCAATAGTGTAGGATCCTGAATAATTACTATGTCAGGTTCATAGATCTCTGTCTTAACATAAAACCGTTCGTCAGAGATGCGTGCGAAAGCTGCAATGGGGGCTCCTGATCTTTCAGGTCCAAATGAGGGAAAAGCATGCACATACTTATCCTCTAGCAGAGCAGCTTCTGCGATCATATAACTACTGGTCATCACACCTTGGCCTCCTCTGCCATGCAATCGTATATCAATAATATCTGTTGTCAAAATAAATACCACTCCTAGTTTTCTATTCTATGAAACCAAATGGATATACTAGGCGAGTTCTCCTTCTTTATGATTGTTTTTAGTGATCTTGCTTAACAATGGTAAACTTAGAAACGAAATCAATTGTGTCTGATTACAGAGTTAGAAAAATTAAGCAGTCTACAGGAAAAATACAAAACTTATGCTTCTTTTTCTTTAATAAGTGCTAGGTATTTACCAGCAAGTTCTTGGTAGATTTCAGGAATATCATCACCCCCGAGCTTAGCAGAGCATTCATAGAAGGGAGCTCCGTATTGATCAGCAAAATCTTTTCCCTCCTGATAAGTAACAACACGAGACTCTTCTAGGTCTTTTTTATTTCCGATAATTGTAATAAACGCCTCATCTCCTGCCACACTTCTAAAGTCTGAGATCCAACGATTAAGGTCTTTGAATGTATCGGATCGTGTCACATCGTAAACAAACAGACACCCCAGAGCTCCAACAAAATAGCTTTGCCGAATTTTACCAAAGAACTCCTGGCCAGCAGTATCCACTAAAAGTAATTTAATCTGATTCTCATCTACCTCTACCCGCTTTGTAGTAATATCAACCCCGATTGTTGGCATATAGTTCATAGAAAACTTGTTTTCGGCATACCGTCGGATAAGAGAGGTCTTACCCACCTGATACGACCCCGCGCTACAAATTTTTAAAACTAAATCTCCTTTGGGTGGTCTCATGTTAAACCCCTAAATTAGGCTTAAAATTAAGCCAAATCGAATCTTCTTACTAACATCTAGGAAATAATCGTCTGGTTAATTACTTGAATATTAATTTTTATTAAATGCTCCCCACCATTGTTTAATCAAAAATGTCATTCTATACTTACTTTTGTTGCATAGATTCTATAAGAAATCTCAGTAGAAGAATCCCTATTATCTTTCTCCTTTCGTTTGAAATCATTCTTCTTCGTCAGATTTAGGTACTTCTTCTATCACTGGTTCTTCTTCATCTTCTTCGTTAGATTTAGGTACTTCTTCTATCACTGGTTCTTCTTCCTCCTCTTCGCTTTCATCAGATTTAACTACTTCATCTTGTTCTTCTTCTTCTGTTTCACTTGGTTCAGTTTCTTCTTCTACTGACGCTTGATCCTCTAGTTCTGTCGGTTTAATTTCTTCCTCTTCGAGTTTTGCCAATTCTTCTTCCTCCTCTTCTTCTTCCTCTACTTCATAATCACCCATTAAACGCTTCAATCGCCATAACATCTGTAATTTCAGCCGTCGACTCTCGTTATCGAAGCCAAAATTGTGCGCAAACTTTGGTGTTGATGTGTAAACAATTGATCTCGCTCTTTTTTCACCGACGATATATTCCTGGGCCTCAAGATGGCGGCATATTTCAGTAATTTTTATAGGGCCGATCTTTCGTACTATCTTTTTAATCATGGCCAACGAAATTGGTTGACGGTAGGCAATTTCGGTCAAAATACGACGCTCTTCAACAGTCATAAATTGTTTGGGAGACATTAACTGAAAGAATTCATGATAAACTGGATTTAGCTGAAGAACCCAACGATCTTTCGAAATTTCGTCAATGACTATTGGTGACGTCTTTTTCCGTAGTCTTGAAAGTTTCCTTATGGTCCGTTTCACAAGAGGGGATTCTTCTTGTAAACTTTCAATAAGCTCATCTGTATGGATGGGTCTTCCGACAGAAAACAATGCGCCCTCGATTCGTTCCTCAAGAGTTATGGGAGCAAGTTCAGCTGTAACTGGTCTAAAAACAGCCGAATCACTTGTGGTATGTTCGGTATCAGTCAATGCCAAGAGTTCAGGAGAGACAAAACTATTAAATGAAACCTCTGTTTCAACCACGTTCTCAACAAATGGAAGAAAATCAACTATTATTTCGGGGGTTTTAATTTCCTCAGGAATTTCCTCAGCAATTATTCTAGGAATACTTGCAAATCGTTCTTCAAAGGGTGTCTCTGAAGTAGCAAAAGCAGCCAGTTCTTGGGCTGGAGAATCCTCTGAAGAACTTTCTGACACTTCTGAAGTTGGAGGAAGCTCAACAACTTCTGGTTCTACTTTTTCTTTCTTTTTATCCTTTTTTCCACGTCGAAAAAGACGAAACATTGTTCATCATCGTTATAATTCTATTCAAATTGAAGTTCTCGGAGTGCGTAATCTTTTAATCCCGTTTGAATTGCCACTTTAGCTTTTTCAGATTCAGTGGGTAATTTAAATAAGGTTAAAAAATCCTCGGTGACATTTATGATGTTTCTTTTCCCTTTTGGAGTGATAGTAACTAATTGCATTGCTTTTAGTTCTTCTAGATCCTCTTTGACTCTTGTACCAATGATTCTCTGTAATTTGCTGGGCGTTACCTGTTCTTGTAAGACATATTCTTTGAAAGCAGTTAGGCTTAACACTTTCAGCAAATGACGTGGTACTTCTGATCGTTGAATAAATGGCCAATGTAGGTGAGCAGCAACCTCATCCCGTAGTTTTAATTGAACAAGCCCCTCACCGAGATCAACGATCGAATAAGCTGTTTTCTGATCGAGGTGTTCATCACGTATTTTCTCAATAAGTCTTTCAACGACCCCTTCTTCTTTTTGGATTAGTTCTGCTAATTCAAGGAATGAAACAGGACGATCATATAGGTATAGCGCAGCCTCAATAACATCCTTTTCTTTCAAAGCTTTGAATGTTTCATTATCCATGTGCAGATTGGCCCCTTGGGAAAAATTTATCCTTATCTTGAGTTGGGGAACCAATCTTTTATAAAGTATTGATTTCGAAAACCAAGTGCTTTTTTCTCTAGACAATGAGCTAACGAATCATTTTCAATCAATTTTCGAATTTTTCTCACCAAAGGAATTTATTTTATTTGTCTGGATGTAATGAAAGTTTTATAAAAAGATTATTGAGATATCGAAGGAAATTTCATCTTTTTAGGAGGTTTTTAGACAAATAACATGAAAAAAGAGTTATTCATGAAGTTTGAGCAAAAAATAAAATATAAAACTTAATAAATGACAACTTAGTTAAGGATATACTTAATTTAATCAAACTTCAAACAAAACTAAAAGAAATTTTATTCCATAATTTAGGTAGTGAGATTATGACAAGTCTTGGACTCGAGTCTTTAGATTTAAACTTTCAAGAATCTAAAGTCTATATAATACTGCTAGCATTTGGACCACTTTCCCTTGGTGAAATAATTAAAAATGCTGAATTTACCTCAGGGGATGCTGTTAAATCATTGGAGGGCCTGAAAAACAAAGGTTACGTCCATGAAGTACCTGGAATCGCGTCACGATATCATGCGTTGCTTCCTTTTGACGATTTGAAGGCCTCTGCTGAACAAACAATCTCTCAGATGGAGCAGCTGGCTTCCCAGCTTGATGAACACATTGCTCAAAAATTGGGGATTATACTAAATAAACTACGTGAGGAGTCACAAAAGATCAGTGAGGGTTTTGAAACTGCTCGAACTACACTGAATCAATCTGAAATGAAAGCTGAAGGAGATGCAGAAGCGAGAGTCGCGCGGTATGTCCTTGAAACTGAACAAGGAACTGATCAGACGAAAAGTGAAATTATTAAAACATTTGAGGCGAAACAAAGTGAACATCAGGCTTTAGTTACTTCTCTAAAAGACCAATATGTTCAAAAAACCAACGAAATGAGTGCAAAATTCCAAGAAACTAATAAAAAGCTCCTCGGAAAATACAAAGGTGGTTTAGATGAATTACAGTCTGGGGAAAGCGAGCGAAACCAAACGTTAACGACTCAGGTTGAAACGCTAGCTACGCAGACTCAAGATTCTCTGACAGAGGGAATCCAAAACGTTCGCCAATCTATGGACACAACTGGACAAGCCTTGCTCCAATCCATCGACGAACGTAATGAAAAGCTTTCGACGCATATTACAAACGTAAATGCAGACATGGCTAATTTAGTTTCTAAAATTGGTGATGATAATCAGCAAAAAGTGATTTCAACTCTCGAAACATGGAATAGCAAACTTCATCAGCAACTTGATGAGGGTAAAGAGGAAGCAGTCGGCGCGCTTACCTCCGCAGGTGAAGAAATTAAAACGAAAACTGTTAGTAGTGCTCAAAACTTACAACAAACAATTAATGAAACTTTAGTTGCTGCACAAAATCAAATTGGAGAGCTGTTACAAAATGCTCAAGCAATATTGTCAGAAAAGGTGACTGAGGCTAGAAACCAAGTAGAAACCTCTATGGAAGGATTTTCAGAGGCTGTTAAAGTTCAAACAGATAGTGATATTCAAAAAATCGTCATCAATACCGAATCATCCATCAGTGGTCTCGCTCAGGATGCACAGACTACCTTTGATGCGACTCGAGAAGATATTGTATCAGTTTTTAATGGACTGACAACAGATTCGAAAGACAAGGCTGAGGAGGTGAGGGGAGCAGCCCTTCTAGAGCTTAGTCGGGTTGTTGCTGCTCTTAAGACTGAAATCACCTCACATTTAGATCAATTCAAGGAGACATTTGTTTCTCAAGAACAATATTTGAAAGAACAACTTTCAAACTTCCAGACAGAAGTTTCGGCCTCTCGAACTCAAACATTAGAGACCTTTACAAGCATGATGGGAGATTTCAAATCCTCAGTCGATACAAGTTATCAAGAAATTGAAGGACTAATATCTGGAGAAACGAACACTCTGTTGGAAAGTATCAATCAATTTATCGAATCGTTGAATGGTCAAATAAAAGACTATGACAGTAATTTCAGTGAAACTCTAACTGAATCAACTGTTAAAGGTTCTCAACATTTGATTGCTCAAACTCGTGAGCTCCAAGAGAAAATGGTTGCTGTCGTGAATGAAATGCACACGACTGCAAGCAATCAGCTTACTGAAACCAGTGAACTAATCACAGCCAGTATTCAGGCTGAAATAAACACTTTAGAAACAGAACTTACAGATTACACAACCAAGTTTAAGGAAGTCACTCAGCAAAACGAGGAGGTATTTAAAAACTATTTATTTTCATTGGGGAAAATTTCCTCCTTAGTAACAGATACTAAACATCCTGAAGTACAAACAGCCCCAATCTTTTCGAAAGAAGCCACATTATCCTATATTCATGGCATGTTTTCAAGGATGAAGGCTGGTATAACCCTTTTAATCCCTAAGACTGACGAGATTCCTGTTGATCTGATTCTACAGACAAAGGCTCATCAAAAGATTAATATCGTGAGTGTCTGTTCCTCTGATACACATTCGGAGTTATTAAAGAAGTTATTTTCAAGACCGAACGTCAAAGTAAAGGCAGTCGATACAACAAGGTTTGAAGGCGTTGATAAATACATTGCGGCAGATCGAGATGGCGAAGAGGTTCTGATCGGCGTCGTAGAAGATCAGGGAGAAACTGTCGCGATCGCGAGCGAAACTACTGCTTTTATCACTTTGATGGGAAAGATCGTACTTGGTGATTATTTCTTAGCTCGTTCACAAGAAATCAAGCGATCAGATGTAGGAATGTAAT
>JAEOTY010000121.1 GCA_016839625.1 Candidatus Hodarchaeota archaeon | reverse complement strand
TCAAGGCTGTTTTTCAGGAAAAAGGTCATCAATTAAATGTCCATTTTACGTCGAAAAACTGGCTTTTTTATTATGAGGAGGAGATTACTTTGAGTTAGGAAGGTTTAAAAGATTTGCAAAATCATAGAAGTTCATTATTGTATTAACATGTAAACCAGGCTCTTTTGTTGATAAAAAGATTAAAGGAGTGAAAGTAGAGTTTAAACGACAGCCACTTCTCATACAGACAACATTAGGATTCCTTTTTTCTACTATTCAACCATTAGAAGAGACGAAGGAAAACACAGATGACTTATCAGAAGATTAAGCGAAAGAAACGCACAGAAGACGAGGCTATCAGTGACATTGCATCTCTTCTTTACACAATTTTTCATTTGAAAATTCTAAAAGATCTTTCATCTATAGAGTATATTCTTTTTTTAATAAATTATAGATCACTCAAGGAGATCGGAAAACCTATATTTACGTATAGATTCTTTAAGGGGACGTCTGGTCCAATTTCGATAACGATTTCTGAAGATATTCGCCAACTCTTAATTTCAAATGCATTAGTATTAAATGAGAGTTTTGAATTTACACTCACTGAAACTGGATTTGATCTTTTAGAAGAATTAAAAAACCTTATTCCCGATAAAAAGAAAGAAATTATTTCTGAAACAATTTTCCACTTATCAAAAAAATCTGAGATTGAAATCAGCGAGGAAATAAGTTCACATAACCTAGTTCGTCATAAAAAGAAGGGAGAGGAGATTTTTGTCTAATCTCTCCCTTGTCGAGGAAGTTCAGCTAAACTCTAGCGTAATAATTGAGCTAAGATTTAAGACTTTGAAATTGTCAGAAGAAACTAAAAATGCAATTGAAAGATTGGAATTTGATTATAATACTCTTAATCTATTAATGAAAAATTATCAGGGAGAACCTATTGGTAATACATGGATAGATCAATGGTATTTGGACAGATATTTTCATTTAATGTCTTCATATTCTAGTATGCGAGAAATTTTTGTTAAATTTAATGTAAAAAAACCAGTTTTTGCCGTCAAAAGTCAGTTTGAGAACCTTCTTTCAATACAAAATGTAATTGAATCTGATACTGATCCCATAGAAACCCTTATCAAACATTTTCTATTTCTATCAAGAAATGACATGGTCTTTTATCATGGCAACACCTTTAGTTCAAACTTTGAAAACTTTGAACTTGTAGCTCTATCTTGTATACATGGTTTTTCAACTAATAAGGATAATTTCTGCTCTTTGAAATTTGATGTACCTTTTTTAGAGTGGATATCAGAGAAACCTTTTACACTCACCTGTACAACTAGGAAAGAGGAGAACATCATAGAAATTAAGAAATTTGAGAGAGCAGAGGTTTTTCAAAATTTCACTGATATAATGAAAGTCCTCACAACCAGTTTGAGTCCAAGATCCAGCCCTGTAATTATGTGGGAGTTCAAATTACAGTCTAATTTTAATCTTAAGAACGATCATGTTGTAAATTTATATCTTGCAGCATGTTTTCGTAAGGCTGGCTGGATAAAAGCATTTACAAATTGTACTATTTCAAATATTAAAGTAAAAGGTAAAGAAACAAGGATTGGTTGGGAGCCAGAAATCGATGTCTTATGTATGAACGAAAAAGAGGTTCTATTAATAGAGACAAAGCGGAGATCTCCTAGTACAAAACAAAAAATAGAAAAGAGAGATGCTTTTCGTTTTTTATCTAAATTTTTAGTTTTAAGAGATATAATGACTGATTTCTCGGTGTATGGAATATACTTTTCTTCTGGAACTGTTGGAAAAATTAAAAGTATACAAGACAATGTACCAAATTTCTATATAATTGATCGAGAAACTACTATAGATGATTTAAAAGAAAAATTTTCATTTCCTTGTCCATTTACCTAAAAATCATTGAAGTTTATTCATTGATTATAAAAGAATAGTTCAATGTAACCGTGTTAATAATCGTTGCGTAAAAGTCATAACCTTCATCGTTGTATGAATTGATCTGCCAATTATCACAATGCTGCGACACGTTTTACATAAACCTGCAGGTTTGAAATAATTAGCAATGACTCCTTGAATCAAGTTTGAACCAATTTTCCAGCGACTCCGACATCGTTCACATAATGGTATGTGGCAATGGATACAGCGAAATCGTGCTCGATTCCCACAATTTTGACATTTAAAACCCATTAATATCACCTTAGAAATCTATACTCATATCTAAAATGCTAATATTTTATTTAGTCTCGTAAATACCTGTTAAACAGGAAATTTAATTTGATTTAATGACGAAAAACGATTTGAAGTCATCGACATTTATATTTTATGAAAGAAATGGATTAAAAGTTGCTTAAACCCTTAAGAAGGAGAGCGAAAGTTTCTTAAAGTTTTAAGTATTGACTGAAAACATGTCTGATTTTTTAACTCTGTTTGAAAAAAAAGAGGTTAGTGTTGAATTAATCTGGAAATTTCTGGTTATAATATTAACAACTGACAATCCCGAAGAAAAGACTCGTATGGCTCTTTCAACATCACTAATCAAACGACTTCCAACTATTACTTACATAACTGATGCATTAGAACCATTCCTAGAGCGAAAACGAACAGCACTCAGTGGGTACAAGAAAGATTATTTTGTGCTAGATTGGGTAGCTGTCCTGTTTGCTTTGACCGAACTAACTGGTTTTAATGAGGAGGAAACAGAAATCATTATAGAGTACCTTTATGATGTGGTAACGAAGTGTGCACAACGACCAACCAAGCTTGATATCCCAACAGATATTTTTTCTAAAAAAACACAAATGGGTAAATTGTTGACAGTTGGGGTAGAGATATATCCACCATTACTGTTTGTTTTGTTGTTAATCTTCTTTCTTGTGAGTGGTTTTCCTGATGCAGACGAAAAAAACACTACCGAACCTGAAACTTTTCTCTCCTTTCCTATTCCTGATGCTGTGACCAACTTCTTTGGTTCATTAATGGTGAAAATTCCTCAAGATATAGGGAGTCGCCTACTCGGCCAAATTCATATCAAAAAAGTCGGACCGCTTTCTCTAATGAAGGATGAATCACCCTCCTCAGAGAAAGAACCTGATTCTGTTGATATAGAGCTTCCTCTAAAATATTCTAGAATCTTAAAGGGGTTTTTCCTTTTTGCTCAGGACGGGTATTTAGTAGATCAAGATCGGTTATTTTTGTCTTTAGAGGTTGTTAAAGACATCGATACCTCAACCTCAATCCAATTGATCCTCCCCCTGAAAGATGGTACAACAATAACGAAACAAGTACCAATCCACGATGTTAGTAAATATTTTGAATGAAAAAAACTTTAATTAGAATTAGGATAGTTATCTCCAAAGGGGATTTTAGCTGCAAAGAGAAGGAAATTTGCTTTTTTCTGATCCAGATTTAAGATCATTTCTCGAACAGCAGAAGAAAGCATTTGCTTTCGAGATTGGTGATTTGGATCGCAATTATTTATTGAATGTTAATGAAGAAAAACTAATCCAAACAATGTACGAAAAATATTCTGTAAAACCACTTATTCTCCATTTAGATAAAAAAACCTTGAGTACATCTGAAACTGATGTTCAAGTTGGCAGGCAAGTGGGAGTTGATCGGTATCGTTATCGTCGGATTCGTGGCGAACCCATATACAGAAAAACCTTAGTAATTACGATATTAATACCTTTTGAAGGGAATAATCAATTACCTTCTTATCAACCAAGCACATTCACTTTTAATCCTCCACGAGGAGAAGTGAGAGGTAATAATATCATCTTAAAATACATGGTTCCACCTGATATTAGAGAAGAAGAACTCCAAGCGGAAATTAAAAGAGATTGTGATGCTATCACAGAATTAGCAGGTTATGCGCAAAAAGATATCATGAAGTATAATGATTCTCTTATTCCATTCATAAAAATGGAGGTCCAAAGTAGAAAGTCAAAGCTTCTAAAGGATTTGAAATTAGTTGAATCCTTGAATATCCCATTTCATAAGCACGAACACGTACCAAAAACCTATTCTGTCCCAGTTGAAAGGGAAAAACTTCGAATTAATCTTCTTTCTGCGCCATCGGCTCCATATTCACCTGAACCGACATTAGACAGTAGTAATTACGAAGACATTCTTGAAATCATTCACGATATGTCCTTGACCATGGAAAGAAATAGAAATACATTCAATAAATTTAATGAAACAATGCTCAGAGATCAATTTTTAGTGTCACTTAATTCCCACTTTCAAGGAAAAGCGTCAGGGGAAACCTTTAATTCCACAGGGAAAACAGATATTCTCATCAGATATGAGAATCAAAACATCTTCATTGCTGAATGTAAAATTTGGGGAGGTAAAGCAACTCTTCTAAAAGCAATCGATCAATTAATGGGTTATTTAACATATAGAGATACAAAAACCGCTTTATTGATTTTTAGTAAGCGGGTAGGATTTACTTCTGTAATTGATCAAATCGATTCAACTGTAAAATCACATTCAAATTATCTAAGCGAAAATAAATTAGAGAGTAAAGCTCTTTCTATCAATACAATATTCAGTTTCAAATTTACCCAGGCTCATGACGAAAATAGGGTTTTTCTTCTCACTGTCTTGCTTTTTGATGTTTCTAGTAGTGAATTAAATTGACATACTAAATTGGTTTTGTTGTCAAAATTATAGCTGCTGCAATGGTTGTGCCCATGAATGAAAACATTATTGGTTGTTACCACTTGGTGGGAGTATGCACGTCCTCTACATTCCCTATATTCGTCGATGCTGCATTTGACGACTGTTATTAATAATCGTAAAACATCTCATTGACGACATTGGACTATTGGATGTTTAGTATGATTTTAACCGAACATTCTACACCGTTTTTAATTAAAATTTCCTTGACAGAAGTATATAATTATCGTAAATTTGTTTGTTTGGACGTGATTTGGCCTATTCATCTTATTGATAATCACTCGAGTTGCTTCAAAAACACCTCCTTTTAAAAAATTGGTTATACCTCCGTTTCAACCACACGCAAGCACTTCGGAAAAGATTTGGTCACGAAAAAACGTAAAAGACCATGAAGGGCATTTAAAGG
>JAEOTY010000120.1 GCA_016839625.1 Candidatus Hodarchaeota archaeon | reverse complement strand
TATAATGTCATTTTTCCTTTTTAATGTTATCGAATCCTTAAGAATCCACAAATTGTAGAAGACTCAAGGTTATTAAAATTGATAAAAATATCTTTAATTTTATTCACAGGAGGTCATCAACTAGCTCGTTGCCGCAGCTAGTCTCCATCGTGTGGGCTGTAACCCAACAGCCTCTATCCCATCAGCAGCAAAAGCCTTTGGGAGTGCTTTTATCAGGATATTATACGCCCCATTGACATCGGCATGGAGGATCCTACCATTACGAGTCTGGAACCAGCTACGAGTGATCCGGTTCCCGCAATAAGAATCGTGTTTCGTAATCGGTTCATTGTCTAAGAAACTGCATTTACTGGTGTAATTTTCAGGAATTGTTATGACTTGTATTCCGACCTCATCTGCTTTGTATTGGAACATATGGAGGAGTTGATGGTAAGGAATCGTCACAAATTGCTGGGTAATCCGTTTTCCCAGATTGAGATGTTGTTTCCAACCAGTATTATAGCCAATGACAAGAGAGCCGATATTATTTTCAATGCAAAAGTCAATTATTTTTCGACTGAGCTTATGAAACCGATCATGGAGCATACGATCCCGTTTATTTGTCAACCGCATTAGTTTTTTCCCTCTCTGACTTAGTTGGCCTTGCCGAGTATAAATACTGGATAACCTTGCGCGCTCTTTGTTGTAGTATTGGTTGATGGATTTGACTGCTCCGCCTTTAATAACAATTGGGCATAAGCCAATGTTATTGACAATAGTTACGAGATTGGCCAAACCGAGATCAATCCCTACCACACGGGTTTTATCTAACTTCAAAGGAGTGAGTTCTTTGTCGTAGACGATCTCCACAACATATCCAATCCCCTTCGGGACTATCCTGACCTCACGGAGGTGAGTGTTCTGTCCAAGGCGGGTCTTGACTTGTAACCCGATCTTTTGCGGAAAATGAAGCCCCTGGTCTTTTAGCTTGACTTGTTGATTGGTAAAAAGAAGAAGATGTTCCCCCTCTTTTCTCTTGTACTTGGGCGGGCGAGGCTGACCGTGAAATTTCTCAGGCTGGTTGTTCCATATTTTCATAGCCTGGAAAAAGGCTTTCCAATTCCGTTCTAACTGACGTAGGATTTGTTGAGCTGTTTGAGCAGGCAACTGCTTATAGTTGGCTGAATGTTTCACCTGATGATAATACTGGTTGTACCGCAACCACTTTCCTTGGGTGAACAGCTCTTGACGGATAAGATAGTTAGTCTCATTGTATAGATTTTTTGCAATATGACAAAGCTGCCTGAGCTGCTGGCTTGGGTGGATCCAGATCCGTTCTGTCCGCTTGTAAGAAACCACTGCACTAATTCCTTGAATGGACTGGTTAATCGGCGATACTATCAGTTAAAGACCTTTCAGAGGGACCCTGCAATCCATTCATTTTTATGCTATTTCCCTCTTTTCTTACTTCTCTACTATTGTTTTCTCTCCCCAACGCTTCTCTGCTCTTGTTCTGTCATTTTATGCTTTCTCCTCATTTTAAAATATATGATTACCTCATCTGATTACATTTTGTATCAATTTGACTGTTTCAATTCACTTTACTGAAATTATAAGGGAAAATTGATTTGGGACAAATATGTTGATTTTAGCTCCTCCCAAATCTCCAATGCCGATTGAGAGTGTGTAACACCACGAAGTAAAACATTTCCCCCCCTAAAGACAGTCAATATAACATCGTTTGGCATTGAAAGAGTGATAGCATGAGTTCCAGCCTTTAGAATTTTGAAGTGATCTTCTAATTTAGATTTAACTAAAGATAAATCGAGTGTAATACTCATTTGGGGAACTATCATGAAATTTTTTTCTCCACAAATTTCTATTGTTTGAAAACTTGTAGTGGGAGGTTTAATCACAGGAATAGTATCTTTTGAGCAAACAGAACAGGACGGATTTTTTTGGATTGGAATTTTGTCGAAAGTTAGCTTCTGTAAATCAATAAACAGGAGTGAACTATTTAGTGACGAATTTCCACTAAGTAAGATGTCTAATGCTTCATGAATCTGAATACCTGTTACGATAGGAAGAAGAGCCGGATGAATGCCAGTGATATCACAAGATTCTAGTTCATTATCATCAATTCCGTGATATAAGCATGAAAAACACGGCGATTGTTTCTGTAGATTGAATACTGCAATATTTCCAGAGCGTGCGCTGACCCCACAAAAAACAAAAGGGATTCCCTTCTCAACACAAGCTCTATTAATGACTCTACGTGTTTGAAAATTGTCTAAAGCATCAATAACAATATCAATCCCTTCTAGAAGATCGTGAACGTTAGTATTTCCGACATGACAAGCATGAGTGTCAATCGTCATCGAAGGATTCAATTTTTTTAGCCGATCTCCGGCAACTTCCACTTTTGCACGATCTAAGTCAGTAACTGAATATAAGGGTGTTCTATGTAAGTTTGTCTGCTCAACAATATCACGATCGACAATCCGAAGATATCCAACACCCATCTCAGCAAGAAGCAAGCTAGAAAACGTTCCCAGTCCTCCCATGCCAACGATTAAAATTCGTGATTTTTTGATTTTAATCTGTCCAGCTTCTCCAAAATCAGCCAATATAATTTGTCGTGCAAAACGAAGCTTTTCGTCATCTGATAACAGATCTTCCATCATAACCGATCTTCCATTTTGAAATAGGATATTTAATCTGAGACTATTCTTCAAGAGGTGAATCTATTGCTCCTCTTGAAAAATATTATTCTCAATTTTTAGGAGAGAGTACTCCCTCTTTTTTCTTCCAAAATACCTCAATTTCATGCTTTATATTATCAGAGATTAATTCTCTTGGACTTTTTTTGTAATAGTGTGGAGGAAAATAAGTTGCATAATAAGGTGAAGCAAAACGACGACCAATAAATAAGATCACACCACGATCAGACGGTGTACGAATCAGGCGTCCAGCAGCTTGAAAAGACCTTGTCAATCCAGGAAACTGATAGGCATAAGCAAAACCATTGCTAAATCTCTCCTCATAGTATTGCTGAAGTAATTCTCGTTCGAATGTTACAGCAGGTAAGCTAGGCCCGATTATAAATACTCCATCTAAAATCCCTGGAAAATCAATTCCTTCTGCAAAAATACCTGCCGTGACAGCAAATGCTAAAACATGGGAAGTGTTCTCAATAGTGTGTATAAATTCCTGACGATCAGATTCTCGCATGGCATTACTCTGTTTCAAAACGACTAGATTCTCTTCAAGATCTATAAAGCTAGCTACTTTCTCTAAAAACCTAAAAGAAGGGAAAAAAGCAAAGTATTTCCCCCTTTTGATTCCTAAGACTTTATTAATAAGTTGGGCAATCTCGTCGTAGTAGTACTGACGTTGTTTAAATCTTGTATCAATCTCCGGAATTACCAATATTTTTCTATTTTCGGGTGGGAAGGGGGATGAAAATCGCTTGTAAACGGTTTTATCAATTGGAAATCCTAGTAAATCACGATAAAAAGGAAAAGGGGTAATTGTAGCAGATATGGCGATTGATGATTTGAAACTATTGAGTCGTTGCTGTAAGAACACTGACGCATCTTTACATAGTATTTTAATTTTGCTTTCTTGAGAGTTATATAAAATCGAGAACTCTTCAGCATTTTCTGCTAGTGCTGCAGTTTCCACAAAGTCTCGGAGATGGTAGTAAAAATCCAAAATGGGGTCTTCAGGCGAGTGAATCTCTCTTTCCATCAGAAATTGTAAATAGTTAGGAATCTTTTCTTCTAATCGAGTATATACTTTATGAAATTCATCGAGATTAAAATCCCTCAAGAGATGAGTAGATACTTTATTATCAAATTCAGCTCGAAGTGTCCGAAAAATCCTTTCTAACGCGGGTGGAAGAAATTCAGGGAGAGGAATTCCCTTTGTCTTCTTCTTGAGCTGCCTAATAGATCGTTTAAGTTCAAATATCTGTCGCTGGGTTAAATCGTGTGAGTAATAGGACAAACTCCTATCGACTAGATTATGAGCTTCGTCAATAATTAAATAATACTGCTGTTTTTTCCGCACAGACTCTCCGAAAAAACGTTGTAATGATACTCGAGGGTGAAAAACATAATTAAAGTCCCCAATAATAATATCGGCCTCTAGAGAGATATCTAAAGCCAATTCAAAAGGACAAAAGGCCTCACTAGCTAAGGCTTCTTCCTCAATTAATTCTGGATCTATTATTCCTCTCTGTTTAACAAATTTCTCAATGAAATCCTCTGGAAATTGCTGTAAGTAATTTCTTAAGAAAGGACAGTACTCTTCATGGCAAAAATAAAAAGTATTAACACACATTTTTTCCTTTGCTTTCAAAGTCAAGGCAAGGAAATCTACTTCTTGTTCGTGAAATAACGTAAGAGTTTTTTCTACTATATGTCTTTGGGTAGTTTTTGCAGTTAAAAAGAAAACCTTAGTACCATCAATAATAGCTTTTGAAATCAAAGGATAAAGAGACACAACTGTCTTTCCTAAGCCACTAGGAGCTTCTATAATGAGGTTTATTCCCTTTGTTATATTTTCCTCAATTTTTTGAATAATCTCTTCTTGATAGAGACGAAAAGGAAAAGGAAATCTTAAATTTGCTAGTGAGCTAATTTTTTTCTTACGACGGCTATGTCGTGCCTCTTCAATAATAAGAATATGTTTTACTTTCTCCCTTACGAATTTTGACATATCTTGATAGGGGATAAGGACATCAAATTGTTTTTTGTCAAATCGGTTCATTAAAATTATGTGCAATGACAATGATACCGTTTCTTTCTCACACTGTTTAAACAACCATGCATAACATTGCAGCTGAAGTTTGTATGGTCTAAGTCTTAAGTCATCAGGGGAGCCATCAAATCGCTTTAAGAAAACTGACTTAATTTCTTCGATTTTAACTGATTCAGGTGAGCGTGTAACTAAATCTATTCTACCACGGATAATTACTTGCCAACCATGAATTTTTAGCTGATGCTTCACAAAATATTCTGCTTCAGAATTTGAATTTTCCTCTTTTTTTTGGGCCTGGATCTTCTGATGGATTTCCCGACCTATTTCTGCACTTTTAAATGTAATATGAGATTTGGTTTGCTTAGGAAGACCAAGAAATGAAATGTCTCTCACACTTAAATGAAGTTCCTTCTTTTTATGATTAACACGGATGGTCAAGGTGAGTTACTCGATTTTATTGAGATTTCTTATAGTCTTGGTAAAATAGAAATAAAAGTAAAGGTAAATTAGAGGTCTACAAGATCCTTAAAAAAATTCTTGAGAGACCCCTCTTTCAAAGTAATCAGGTCGTACCTCTCATCCCTATTCTCTTCGCCCTCCTCGTTTCAGTTTTCTTCGCTGCTTGAAATCAAGAATTTTATGGCGTATTTTAAAATAGTAATACTCTATGCACTTTCACATATCCAGTTCTCCCATCTGATAAGTAACTGATCCATATTCTCCTCTAACTTGTCGATGTTTGGTTAATGAACTATTTTTTAACGTTTATCTGTTTTTGGACTCATAGCGGTCATCTTTCACGTTGAAAAACCTTTTAAAATGATAAGTTGAATTTATGCGGATTTTTGAATCAGTTCGGTTTTTAAAGAATCATGAGTGTTATTACACATAGCACATAGAAAATTTTGCTTTAAATCGAAATAACTCGTACAACTCATTCTGAGTTATTTTTTTCATTAAATGAATAAAATTCCTATATAGGTGAATTAAAGAAATGAAAAGACATTATTATCTCCTTGGATTTGTGACAATTAGTTTACTACTCCTAGGAGGTTTAGCAACTCCAACAACTGCACCAATTCAACCTGAGGATGAAGGCCCTGGTCCAATGCCTGGGAAATATGACATATTGTTTGACGTATCTCTGACAAACGAATGGACAAGTGGACCTAACAGTATGGCACCAACTGGTCTTACAAACACTAATCTCTGGTACAACGTTACTGATATGGTTAGTCCTCTTGATGAATACTTCAATATCGGATACTTTTTGCCTGGTGGTGAAAGTGAAAGCGCTGGTTATGGTGCTGTTGATGATGAAAGCGAAAGCGATGAAGGTCCAGGAATCCCCCCAATCGCTCTTAATGGTACTTTTGAGGGCTCAGAGCTTTTTGTCAAGATAGTCAATGATCAGGGAGACTGGATTGATTGGCAAGCTGCTTTCAGGTTGGGAAAGCCCATCACTATTTCTTGGCTACTTCCTGATAGCGCAGGAACTGGTACGGAAGAACCATCTGATGATGGTGGATTTCCAATCCCATTAGAAATAATACCCAAGAATTTCACGTTTCCTGAAGGAACAGCTACTCCCCCATTCCCAGTCGTACGGTCAACAACAAATTTCTCGCAGTTCTTTGACTTGATGGGACTTGTCAGAACTTACGGATATGATGGTCTTCCTCTTGTGACACCTGGAATCTTCTATATCGATAGTCTTTCTGATGCCAATGAATTTTTGAAACAACCTGGTGGTGAATTTGACATAAATAAAATGTTTCCACCATCAAAAAAAGACCCCAACAATAATTTCACTATTGACATATCAACTGTATATACTTCCGTGTTGGAGTTAACCATAAAAGTTGACAATTTCAACACAACTTCAGGTGATGACCTGAGTAACGTGACGATTGTAGCAGAATGGAATTCTACCGGCTTTCTAACAGATTTCAAAGTGGACGCATACCAAGATCTCGATTTGGACGGTGTTCTTGAAGCGGAAGAAGAATTCTCGTTGGCACTTGAATTAGTGTCCACTGAACAACCTGATCTTCCTGTTTCAGAAGGTGATAGTGGAGAATACATCATGGACATTGACCTTAATGTCACTGCTAATTTAGTTAATGTTTCAACAGACGAAGAACAGTTTGTTAACGATTTTCTAACAGCACTCACTGGTTCCATTGATATGTTAAGCGGTGAGCATCTCCTAAATTACACGATTGATGTAATTGATGGTTTATACTATCACATCAATGGATATATTCTCGATTTAGAACGATTCATGAAGGATCGTCTTGGATCCGTGTTTGGTGACGGCGGGTCAGCAGGCTTTGGAGCAAATGAATTACCTTCTCTCGAAGCATATTATCATCCCATCGCAGAATCAGGAGACGAACACCACTACAGCGACTTTGCAATAAATATGTTTGACGCTCAACCTTACATGAATAGCACATTATTTTACGAAAGATATGATGGCTTTTGTATTGCTCATGATGACAAAGGAAATTGTACTACCTGGTATCCTGTTACTACTACTGATCCTCAATCACTTAAAATCGGAGAAAAGCAGCATCAAATCCCCGGTATTGTGCAGGCACATGTTTTCGATGAGGATGAATACAAGTCCAACTATAACAAAGATAAGTCACTGAAAGAAAATCTTGAATGGATGCTAACTGCGGGTAAGAGCAAATATAGTGGCCCAGTTAATTATACAGAGAAGAAAGACGAAGAAAAAGATTTTAAATACTTTGACACATGGATTAACACCAGTAGCCCGACATTCGTAGCATACACTCCCTACTTCATTGTGTTAGAAATCTCTGAATTGTCTGGCACACCCTATACATCGTACATGAATAACCAGAACTTGTTTATGATGTTTCCGAAAGGTGGAAATGGTGAATCCGAGGAAGCTGGCACAGCATCAGAAGAAGGAGAGAATGGAGATAGTGGGCCAAAATTACCAATACCTATTGACCAAAATCCCAGGAATTTCATTCCTATGCCTGTTAGAACCCCTGATTGGAATATCACTAGTGGATCTGTTATCTTTATAGAAGAAGTCGTGGATCAACTTCGAGAATTAACAACTAATGAAATATTCCTTGAGGTAGTAGAGGCAAGTGCAGAGCTGAATGACCCAGGTGACGAGCTCGAAATCGATGATTTTGATTTTGGCTTGGAATGGTCAGAGAATACTTCTCACGTTGGTCTTGAGGCGTATGTTGATGTTAACGCAACAGTAACAGACAATAATACAGAGGACAAAATCGTAATGGATTTTGAAATAGTGGCTTCCACCTTTACTGAATATCTATGGAATATTACTGGCCCAATCGATATTGTAGGTATGTACGTCGAGCTTTATGTAGATCTTGCGATAACAAAATGGCCTGAACCACCACCACCAACAACGACAACGGAACCAGCTGAAACAACGGAACCAGCTGAAACAACGGAACCAGCTGAAACAACAACAACCGAAGATACACTTGAACTTACCCCTGGGTTTGAGACAATCGTTGTATTAAGTGGACTCATAGCTCTTCCCATTATCTATAAGAAGAAACGATAAGGAGAATTTTCTCCCCCCTTTTTCTTTTTTTTCTTTAAAAAGTAATATTAGTCCTTTTTTTCTGTTTTTTATACTATTTTTATACTTAAGACTTGGTATTTTCTTCCAAGATGAGTCATTATAACAATGGAGGATAGAACAGAATTAATTCCGTATCAATCTAAAGCTGATTTTCGAAAATCGACAACCTTTTTTTGTTTCTCAAAATAACCTTGCCTTGCCGATAACCTGTATGTAACCGATTTAGATGGAATGCGATGACAGAGTCCTTTTTCTCTCAAGTATATTTGAAGTTACAAACCTATAAGATGGAACTTTTAATTGGACTGTCAATATCAGTTCCTTTTTTCTTGTTTATTCTATTTGCATTCATTAGGAACGACTTTCTTGTATTAGATCAGAGCTATTGGGTCAGTGTAATTGCCTATAATGTTGTCATAATATTGGGTTTGTGGGTAGCCGTCTCTAAGCGGACTTTCCAGCTTTCACCCATGATACTCTATTATGGTATTGGTTTATCCTTTCTTATTTTGATTATCTTTCGAGACATCGTTTTCTCAGGGGATATCACTGTGGGAGTGATTGATGCTTCCCTTTTATTATGGCAGGGGCAAAATCCTTATGTTGTAGAAGCAGTGCGTCACGCTAGAAGTCTAGAGTTGGGTGGAGGTTTTCGGTATACCACTTATCCTTATCTTCCTGTAGATCTACTTACTTATGCTCTTTTGTTGGGCAGTATGAATTTTGTTTCATCAATAATTGCAGGATCTGCAGTTCCTGAGTTTCTTCCAGGATTCAATGCAATGGGTATTCTGCTTTCAAACTTGTTATTTTTAGCCATTTCAGCCTTTTTAATTAGTAAAATTCTTGAAACAAGGCTAAAACAGGCTGCTGTATTAAGTATGGTTCTTTTCATAATTCTAATATGGAATAATGTGTGTCTGGCACAAACTCTGTTTTTTGTTGGTTGGTATTTCCATAAACAAGAGCAGACAAATCTGACTGTTGTTTTTTGGACCTTAAGTATGCTATCAAAGTATTTTACGGGGATCTTCATTGTAGCTTACATAGTGGAATATCTTCGAAAACGAGAAATTCTTGAAAGTTTAATTAAGTCATTAATTACTGCATTAATGACCTTCATATTTCTCCTCCCTTTTGGTTTTCTGGAGGTTCTTAATTCAACAGTTTTCTTCTATAATACTGAAGAGAGAATCTTGGATGGATCATTTGGTGGTTCCCTAGTATCTGAGCTAGTTCTTTTCCTGAATTTAGAGTCAATTGTTTGGTTTTTCACATTAATAGGATTTGCTTGCATCTTAATTATTGCCTTCGTTATTTCTGATTTTTACCAACGTCTACTTGTTACCAGCTTGTGCTCCCTCTTAGTGATATCGGGAATCTCTGCTCAATTTTTTCCTATGATCGTTTTTGTATTAATTTTGTCAAATCAAGTCATATTATTCGAACATCAAGAAAGGAAAGATGAACTCAAAACTTCACCACCTCTATCGTGAAATATGACTAGAAGACTGGTTCACTTCAAGTAAATGGAGTAGTTCGTTGACTGGAAAATCAGAAATTCCAATTAATGTAGTTCTCCCAGATGATTTTCCTTTATGATGTAAATTCTGAACTTCCAATTCAACAAGACCTTGCTTTGCCAGTTCTTGAAGATACATCCAAAATTGGGTCTGTTTTCGCGGTTTTATTTGTGATTTCGTACAGATTTCGTTATACTTTTCCCGTACCTCTTTAGTTGTTACAAAAGCACGATCTTTATTACATTTAAGCAGCAAAGCAAGAGATAATAGGACGCTTTTCAGCTGTGGAGATAAATCAGTAATAAAAGAATGTTTGATTGGAAATACACTGATCTGGGCTTTTCTCACATGTTCAAATTCGATTTGCTGAGCTTCTTGTTGTTCAGCAACTTTAGCTGAACGCCATAAGAGTTCGATAGCATAGCGAGCATCGCCACTTTTATTCGCAATGGATGTGATTGCTTTAAGAATATCGTCAGAGTATCCTCTTTCATTTAATCCTTGTTGAGCTCGCTTTAGTAGAATATCAAACAATTGATTGCAAGTATACGGCTCAAAACTGATAACACTGCTAGATAGTGAAGATAGAAGTGCAGGATCCAAAAAAGTCTGAAAATGAGGATTCCGAGTTATTAGAATTAGAGAAATTTGAGCTTGCTCATACTGACTAACTCCTTCATGATGGCGGATCAGCGAGTAAAGCAAATCATGTCCCTTAGATTCAGTTAATAAGTAGTCTATCTCATCTAGGCAGATTAGAAGCCCTTGATTTCTCTCTTTCACAATTTTAATCAAGTAAGTAAGTAATTCATCGGCACTGAATCCACGAATCGGAAATGCTGGTACTAAATGCTGAAGTATAGTTGTTAATATCAAATACCAAGATCGTTGTCGACGACAGTTCATGTGAAAAAAAGAGATTCTGATAATATTTTCGTCAGATCTATTTCGACAATAATTTTCTAGAGTAAATCCGAATTGCTTTGCCACAACTGTCTTTCCTAACCCTACAGATCCTTGGATTATCACCTGTTTCCCCGATTTCCCCAATCCCCCTGATTTTATTGAATTCTTATGAATAATAGATTTAAAATAACTAGCCAGTAAAGATAATTCCTTCTCTCTATGTACGAGACATTCAGGAATATAAGTTGGTTCAAAAATCTGTTCATCTTTAATGATGGTATGTGTTTTATTGAAATACTTCGTGAGATCAAATTTTGATCTATCCAAGTGTATTTTTCACCACCAAAAACTATTCAGAATGCTTCATACATGTTAGATGTCCAATCATCATTATCATAATGATAAGAGAGAGACAGATAATCCGCAAATATTGAAAACCTTAATTTGATGCAGAACAATTAGCTTATAAGATTCTAACCAAGTCCAAAATAAAAATCTGGAGTTCAGTTTATTTATTGATTTGCTCTAATTCCCAATGAAATATTCATAAATTCAATAATAACTGATGTGATTGAATTGGCCTCATTATATCAGTAGAAATTCCTATTAACTAACGAATTCACTAAAAAAAACACTTAAAACATCGTCTGTAACAGAAATTTTGACTCAAATCGCATCGAGAAACCTCGGTGAATCAACTATAAAGAAGAGAGAGAGATAACTGAAAATGACCCCATGGTTGCCTTTAAACCTATGACAATATGACTCCCCTCTAAAATAGTTTTCCTCCTGTATAAAAGAATGTTTCCATTCATTTTCTATTTACCCCCGACTTTATTTATAGAAAACAGAGACAATAGATGTTCTCTGCTCAGAAGTGCAACCTCTATAATTTATTTTCCTTCTTCTAGCATCATAATAGCTATTCCATTTTTGGGAGTTTTTAAGGAGAGAAGGATTAGTAAAACTGTAATAAAGAATTTTATTCTTGGAACAAAGAGTGTGTTAGCTTTTTATTTTTAATATTGAGTGTTTACTATAATCATGACGGGATATTAAGGAAAACTATTCAATCTGTGGTTGAAATGCAAACATCATCCAATTCATCAAAGAAACTCTCCAAAACAGAGAATAAAAAACCTCCTGCAGATATCTGGGATCTTCCAGGTGTAGGATCTGCATTAACTAAAAAGCTTCAAGACGGTGGATTCAACACGCTTGAATCTATAGCAACAGTGAGTATTGGAGAGCTAACATCTCTGGGAAGCATGAGTGAAAAAACTGCTGGAAATGTAATTCAAGCAGCGAGAGACAAACTAGGTTATGGATTCGTAACTGCGGATGTGATCCTCGAGTCTAGAAGAAACATGTTGCGAGTAACAACTGGAGCTGATTCCTTAGATGATTTATTGAATGGAGGGATAGAAACTGGTTCTATAACAGAATTATATGGAGAGTTTCGAACTGGAAAAACCCAGCTTGCTCATCAACTGTGTGTTACTTGTCAATTACCTCCTAGTTTAGGGGGTTTCAATGTTGATGAAAAGAACCTCCCCTCATGCGTATATATTGATACCGAGGGTACATTTCGTCCCGAAAGAATTGTTACAATGACCAGCCGTTTTGGAAGTGATTTAGATGTACATGCTGTATTGAAACATATATTTCATGGTCGTGCTTATAATACTGATCATCAAATGGTTCTTGTTGAGAATGTGATAAAAGATGCACATTCAAAAAACATTAAACTTGTCATTGTGGATTCTCTCATTGCACATTTTCGTGCAGAATTTGTTGGTAGAGGAACTCTCGCTGCTAGGCAGCAAAAATTGAACCAACATCTCCACTCTCTTCTTAGACTTGCAGAAGTGTCAAATGTTGCCGTGATTGTAACAAATCAGGTTCATTCACAGCCAGATATGTTTTTTGGTGACCCAACAATGCCAGTTGGGGGGCATATTCTAGCTCATGTATCCCATACTCGTATTTACCTCCGTAAATCAAAAGGAGAACGGCGTATTGCCCGAATTGTTGATAGTCCTCTTCTACCAGAAAGTGAAACAGTGTTTGCAATCACAGAAAATGGTATTAATGATATTAGCTAAGATTCAATAACCTAGTAAACAAGTTTCAATAACCTAGTAAACTAAAAAAACAATAACGAAAAGTTATTTTCTTAAGTCTATAATCCGACAATGGAGAACCTACATATGGCTGAAATTGAAACCGTAAAAAAAGAACCAAAAAAAGAACCAAAAAAAGTAAAAGATTATACTATAGTTAGGTCCTATCCCGAAACACTATTTTTCTACCCAAGTATGATTGTTGCCTTTATTATATTTGTTATCTATCTTCTTGCTGATATGGCTGGGGAGACTGTAGACCCAGCACTAGCAAGTGCCCTAGGAACATTCTTCTTTGCAGTATTTGCTTTCAATTTTCTCATCGTTGCATTCGACTTTGGTGTGGGAAAAACTGCATTGATTGCGTTTGGTGTGATAATAATAATCCTGATCTATCTCCTATTAAAGACACAAGAAGACCTTATAGGGATTGATCTCGACTTCGGAATAACTTGGCCTGAAATAACTGCTTCTATGGAATTTTACTTCTTCTTCTTTGCGTTAATCTTAGTTCATTTAATTCTCATCTTTATTAAAAGTCGTATCGACTACTGGCTCATTTCACCAACGGAAATCTACCATCATGGTGGCCTCTTGGGAGATGAACGCCGATTTGGAAACGCTCAACATGCTCATATCGAGAAAACAACGCCAGACATCTTTGAGAAGATGCTTTTCTTAAGTGGGGATCTATTCATCAAACCAGAAACTGATCCACATATCTATCGAATCTCTAATGTTTTTAGGGTTAATAAAAAAGAAAAAGAAATTCGTAAGATTTTGTCCTATGTACCAGATAGGCGGTTAGATGTGTAATATCACATCTACTTCTCTTTTTTTATCAGTACATCTAATCATTTTCTTTTAGAAGCGTATGCACTTATTGTTCTTTTTCTACAACATATTTTCATTAATGACTGTCCCAGGAGAAATTATCTTATCAGAGCCGACTATCACTCCTGGTAACATCACAGTATTTGATCCTATTACAGAATGTGGCCCTATAACAGCACCAAGTTTAGAATAAATCCTTCCTTTAATTGTTTTCACTAATTTTTGTGATCTCTCATCCTCCAATACATTCATCGTCGTCACACCAGAGCCTAGACTGACTTTTTCTCCAACTACACTATCTCCGACAAAAGAAAGTCGTCCAATTTTGGTTCCATGCTGAATCACAGAGTTTTTCACTTCAACAGAATAACCGATTTTACAATTACTCTCAATACAAGCATGATCTCTAATGAGACTGTTTGTACCAATGTAACTCCCTTTTCCAATAAAACAAGGACCAACTATTTCCGCATTATGATCGATAACAACATTCTCTTCAATTAAAGCTAGGCCAGAAATATGAGCAGATGGCGAAATTTTTGCTGTTTTATGGATTCGTGAGTAATTTAAATTAATAAACGCGTCCTGATTTGCAGCTAACATATCCCAAGGATAACCAACATCTATCCACTCATCTTGCCAGACAGAAGCACAGACTCTCCTTTGTTCACGTAATAATCGCGCTAAAGAAGTGATCAGCTTGTCTTCCTCACGAAGAATCTCAAAAAACTCTCCTGGTAAGATCGAAGCACCTGCAAATATATAATTCGCAGTGGTCTCTTCAGCTGGAGTTTCGGGTAAAATTTCAGTAATAAAACCTCGTTCGTCGATAGAGGTTATCCCGAATTCAGAGGATTTCCCAACTAAAGTTACAGCAATAGCCCCATCCGCAGCGGTATTTATGTAAGAATTCATTAAATGTTCATAAAACATGGGAGGAGCAAGAATGTCTCCATAAGCTAATAAAAATGGATCTTTTTCAGAGAATTGATCACATGCTGAGATTATGGCTCCTTCTATCCCCAATTGATCCTTTTGATCAATGATTTTTATATGGATGCCATCTTGGCGATATTTCTCAAGGATTGGTCGGACTTTATCTCCCATATAACCTACTACAACCACAAATTCCTCAAGGCCTGTTTGTATAAGGCCTCGGAAAACATATTCCAGAAGATGTTTTCCATGTAGTGTCAACATAGTTTTAGGGTAATATTTTGACAGTGGGAGCATTTCCTTCCCACTTCCTCCAGTTAACACCAAGGCTTTCATTTTAATCATTACACCTCTTTGATTACCGATTAAACAGTTACAAAGACCGAAATTATACTAGTTTGACAATTACTTCTCCTATATTCCGCATTTCTAAAAAGATTTCAATCAATCTGGTCATGAAATGACAAATAACAGGGAATTTCGCTTCATTGACTACAATTAAAGTATTTTTATTAGTTTATCCGTTCATTACTTGCCCTTACCAAAAACGATCTACCACCAAATTGTATTAGTTCTATAATTAAAAGGACTTTTTTAAACACTTTTCAGAATTTCTTCCTGAAAGCACCTGAATGACGTGATATTGCTAGATGTCAAACAAGCCGAATAGAACTCCTCTACACTGGATAGATAAATTGACGACTGATTTAATTACGAATTGGCCTGATGTACAACATTTTAACTGCAATTGTGGAATTTCAGTTTCGGGGCAGCAACACGTTGGGCGTCTTCGTGGAGAAATTGTTCTCACGAATGCAGTCGTAAACGAATTAAAAGAGCGTGGATTCAATGCTACTCATTCTCTAATTTTATATACCGCTGATCCGTGGAAAGGAAAAAAAAGCCAACTCAATTGCTTTTCAGATCCAGATGAAGCGATAAAATATATTAATTGGAGATTGATTGATGTACCAGACCCAACGAATCAGTATACCTCGTGGGTTGATCATTTTTGGGAAGCTTTTGGAGATCCTCTCCCCAATTTTGGTAGAAATATTGAGATCATTCGGACTCATGAATTCTATCAAACCGAGGAGATGAAACAGACTATTATTAAATTAATCGATAAAAAAGAACAAGTACGAACTATTTTAAACAAATATCGAAAGGATAACCCGTTTCCTGAAAATTGGATCCCCTTCAATCCAATGTGTAATCACTGCAATCGCATTGGAACTACCACAGCACTAGAAGTTGATTTAGAAGAATATCGTGTTCATTATCACTGCAGTACCTGTCAGAAAGATGATTGGTCTGATATGAAGTTTGGAAAACTAACATGGCGACTCGAATGGCTGGCAATCTGGCATGTTTTGAATGTTCATTTTGAACCGTACGGAAAAGACCACGCAACGCCTGGTGGATCACGTGATAGTTGCATTGAAGTTCTTCAAACTGTTCTTCAACACCCTGGACCCTTTGGATTCTGGAATGAATGGGTTGGGTATTCTGAAGGACGGACTGATCATGGAGACATGACTAGTTCTGGATTCATTGGATTTACTCCCACTAAATGGCTTGAATACTCAGAAACAGAAGTTTTGAAGTATCTCTTTTTAAAACCACCTCCAAAAAGACGTATCGTATTAGGTCTAGATAAAATCCCTAGTTATGTGGCTGAGTATGATAAAGCTCAACGGATTTATTATGAATTGGAACCTTTTGAGGATAATGCAGAATTACAGAATATTCGGAGAAGCTATGAAATTGTATTTTATAATGATATACCTAAATACCGTGGATTCCAATTGGATTATTTTCACGCTATTATCTTGTCTCAACTAGTTCCAAGGTCAGAACAAGGAACAAAACAAGCCATAAACAAACTTCAAGCTACTGAAATTCTCACCAGTCCTCTGACAAAAAATGTAGAACAGCATATTCACACCCGCTTAACGCAAGCTCGAAAGTGGGTTTCTGATTATGCCCCAGCACATCTTCGAATAAATATACCAGAAGAAGTTCCCAGAACACAAAGTGATGAGAAAACAACTAGTCTTGTCCAGTATTTAGCAACAGAACTAGCTTCAATAAAATGGACAGAGGAAGAAATTAAACAAGCAATGATCTCTTTACGGGAGAATTTTAAGTTATCTCGAAAAGAAATAGCTCGATTTTTTGAGGTTCTATACCAAATTTTTTTAGGAAGATCTCAAGGACCACGGTTTGCTCCATTTATAGCTGCACTTGATAAAGAATGGGTAATATCAAGAATGAAAGAAGTAATTTCATCCTAATTGGAGAAGCATTCATGAAATCGTCCGAAAATGACTCACATACGCCATCGTCCCTTATAAAGAGTTTTTCTCTATGGAATTTTATCTTGGCAGGCGTATTAGCACCTTTAACTTGTTACTTCATCGTATTTTTCTTTACTAGTGTGGTGGATTTCATTTCACGCGAGCAATGGCCTCACCTTCCTGTCATTTGGCCTCCAGCAATATATACTGGAGGGATAATAGGAGGAACTGTTGGAGGATTTCTGGTTATTTGGGAAACAAGACAAAAATTAGACAGTAACAGCCCCCTTGAACACGCTCAACTCTTTACACAAGACCTTTTATATTTAGGATTGTTAGCAATTTTAACTTATATACTAGAAATACTTTCTGAAAGTATAATTCTTCAAGCCCTTTTATTCATCTTTGAGATTGCGTGTTTTATTGTCATTGGCCGAAACATTAGCCGATTGACCTTAAAAATTTCAACAACATCAGAAAATTCGAATAACCTGAAAGAAGATTCTGAATTATAAAGGAAAGACCGAATTCTGGCAATATGAAAAAAGATGGAATTAAGTAATCAATACTTCAGAACCCAAACATTTTTTTAAAAGAAAGCTGTTGCGTATTGGATTAAAAGGAGCTAATTAAAAACCCGCCTCCTATTTGAGACGACGCTACCAATTCAAACTGAACACTGGTATTGATCAAATTGCAATTTAGAACCTTTGGGTGGATAGCACGACAAAATCCACACATTCGTATTCTGAAGAATGAAATTAAAGATACTCATAAATTCACATTTCGAGAACTCTCTGATAAAAAGGTTCAAGTTGCACTCGAAGATCGAAAAATCTGGTTCAAAAAGGGGGAATTATGGCCTACTATCATCCTTGTTGAAAAAGGATGGGATGAGAGTGGTACTGTAAAAAGGGAAGACGCATATATCCGAATTTTTCGGCATGAAGATGGTGCACTTCTTGATATTTTGGTTGGAGAAAGTCTTGATGAAGCCACCCTCCTAGCCATCGATTATCAAGTACCCTTGTTCAGTGTAACATGTTCACGCAAAGGAACTCGTGGTACTGCTCAACGTATTCATATGGATATCAAGTAATTTTTCTTTAACTTCTTGAAACTCAAAAAGTATGCTCTCAGAGTTTGCTAGTCTGAAGCAGTATTGGGATGAATCAAACTGGTAAACTTAGAAATGGTTGAAATTGTTCTTACACTCCCCTCTGCATCCACGTAGAGCAATCGGGCATGTGGTTGTTCATCATCAATCCCATGTAAATCAAGAAATAAATCTAAACCAGTTACGTCAGGAGCTAATTTATCTGCTGGTATACCTAAGGCTAAGGTTTTATTACAGATAGAACAGGGTTCAGTTCGAAGTCTGATAATATTAGCCATCGTTCATACCTTCGATTTGATGCTTTTCAAGTTAGCTTCAGTTTTTTCTTTCTGACATCTATGATTCATCGGAGTTGTCCTTAGACGATCCTTCTTCTTCAGTTTCCCTTTCTAAATCTTCCTCTGTCCTAGCTTCCTCTGTGGCAGGTTTGTCCTCTAACTTCTTGTCATCTGGAGCGTCCAAGAATTCAGTCTCAAAATCAGCCATGATATCATCTGACTTCTCATCGGTCTCTGTATCAGGTTCATCTTCTGACCTTTCGTCATCAGGGGCATCCAGAAAATCAGTCTCGAAATCAGCCATGATATCATCTGACATCTCATCAGTTTCTGTTTCAATCTCATCGAGAACCTCCAAGGTTCCAGAAATGAATAACCTAAACTCTTGGGTCTTACGAAGGATAGTATCTTTATCCTCACCAGATAAAATAAGATCCTTCAATTCCAAAATACCATCTGCTATCTCCTCTTGGAAATTATGAGAAATCTCACTCCATTTTTCCCGCATTAACAACATCAAGAGCAATACACCTTGACCCGCATCAGTTGGTACCTGATCTAGAGTGAGAATTGATAACCATTGTTGAGGAAGAGTTGATACAGGATATGCGAATGTGATAGCAGAACAACCTATTTCTTCAATCTTAAAGTCTGTATATGTCACAAGATCCTGAGCTTTTGTATTCATAATAAAAGCGACATTGTTGTTTGCTTTTTCAATGAGCTCCTTCAAATATTGGTAAAACTGTCCAATTAACTCTGGTTCCCACAATAATATACTGGAAACAGCTTCGCTCTGACCATATGAAGCCACAAAACCAAACATTGCCTCTTCTCCAAGATACGCTAATCGTTCACTCCTGCGTAAAGCAACATCGAATCGTCTGCGTCGGAGTGTTCTTAATTGTTGGAGTTGAGTAATTTTCATTGTGGAAAAAATAGCTACAATCACGATAACTAATACAACTTCGGTTATTAATAATCCAATACTAGTAGAAAAGAAGATTTTAGTATTATATTTCGCAGTAGGTCTGTTTCCCACATCAATCTCATTACCCTCATTATCAATTGCGTTTATCCGGAAATTAATTTGCTCATTTCCAACCCAACCTGTTTGAATGTCTGCATAAAACTTGTTATCTTTCAGAATCATTGGAATACCGTCAGCCCATCCGTCTTTGGTACTTTTCTGAAGCATGATTGAATCTACACCGCTCCCTAAATCACCTGCTTGAACCCAGACTCGTAATAGACCTGGATATAAATACTCTATATCGTCAATGCTCACTCTAGGCGCCAGTATGTCTGGTACCACATGGATAATGGGTTGGGTCTTATTCACATTCGAAGCTTTATCAACAACAACAAGAGTAATTGTGTATGCTTCATCAGAATATGGAAGTTTTAACGCAGCTTCCCCTTCCATTGTTCTTAGTTTATAGATTCCAGGTACACTGCTATTTTCTAGAGTTACATGGGAATATTTCGCATGGGGAGTCCCATCCTCATAACGAACTTCTAAATACACCTCAGAAATAGCACCAAAAGGATCTACTGCAGATATAGTGACATTTGTTCGACCTTCAATTGTTGAACTTGGAGTAATAGAAAAATTCTGAATCTCGGGATATTCAATATCATTTTCAGCCACAATTGGATAACCAGATACCAATTCGTAACCATGGTAGAAAACTGAATTGCTGGCATTATCAGTCAATAAAACTCCAAACTTCAATGAACTGGAGTAATTGATCGGTATTATTTTTTGATAATACATCCCATCACCAGTCATATTAAATGGGTCTTGAGCTAGACCATCAATTGTGTAATTGAACTCAACAAACTCAATGCCCCGACCCCAATCAGTTGTATTTATACCAATATGAATATAGCCAGTTCCTGTTTGGTTAATAACTGTACTAGTTATTTCGGGAGGAGTAAAGTCTCCAATGATTCTATTCTGCATCCCCGTTGCATAACTATTGTTAGCTCTATCATATATTGTAAAATAATAGTCAATACTATCATTGAACTCGAATGTGGTGGAATGGTCCCAGTGGGTCTGATTGTATCCTGCTTCATTCACATTAAATTGTGATCTCTCGATTAAACTTGCATTCAAAGGAATACCATTTAGTTCATAAAAAACTGTGACATTATTAATCGGGCTTTCCCATGTTCCCTCTGAAAAATTCACCCAGAACTTAAATAGAGAGATATCGATAGTTCGATCAAGACCAGTGAGAATAGGTTGAGGTGGATTATTATCAGGTATGTCATCAATACCTATGATAAGGATATCATCAAACCAAACGTCAAAATATTCATTCCAATACTCCCTGGTGTTTAAATAAGCCCCCAATTCTAATGAGAAGTTTGAATCTTGACTCTCAACTTGAAAATTGTGCTCAAAAGTGTGCCACACTTCATCTCCAGTAATATTTGATCCTACTCGATAAAACACAGTTCCATTGGGCGTGGTTTCATTCCCTATCCAGAATGACTTCGCAGGATCCTCGGTATTGTTGATCCTACATCGTATCTCTTGAAAATCAGGTGTATCTTCGAGTATAAGATCCGTACCATCGGGTCCTGCACCTGAAAGCACATCATAATCATCAAACCCACCATCTGGCGAGTCAAAACGCCATTTAAAGCTAATTTGGATCACGCTGAAATTATCTTGAACAGGAAATTCAATTTTCCAACCTGCCGATATGTCTGCTATGTCATCAAGTAGGGTTTCATTAGCAGATGATTCCCCTGATATATTGAAATCATTCCCATTATTTCCAATTCTGGTAAATATAGAGGCACCTTCTTCATTTTCTGCATTGTTAAAGGGATCAATTAATCCATTTGTATACAAGGACTGATCATAAGTGTCTGAGCCTAAAAGATCACCCCAAATATCACCTACAAACCCAAATGATTTATTGTCTTCATCTATGGTTTGATTTAGTATTATTGTATTCTGTTGCTGTTGTAAGGAAAATTTCGGTCCAATAGCTATTTGATTTAACCTTGCTTCTTGGTAATTTAAGGGGAAATTATCTTCCATGGGGAAGGGGGGTGGTAGAATAGATTTTTCAGACGAAGTTAATAAATTGGTTTTCAACATTTTTAAACTTCTATCTTGAAAGATAGGAGAATTACTTGCAGTAATCGAAAAGAATAAACTACCAACATTTAACAATAAAATCATTAATAAAATCTTTTTCCAGTATTTTCCCATTTTTCATTCCACCATAGAATCTGACTTTTTTTCAACACCAAGGTAAATCTTGTCAAAAGCAATCATCAGCTTTGACACAAACTCACGCAAATTTCGAGCTTTTGCTTCAATTTGAGTAGAAGGTTGTTCACTTTCAACCAAACCACGAATTTCACGAAGTTTTTCAAGTAACTCATCTTGAAAAACTAACAAGTTATCTCCCCATTCTTTTCTCAACAAGAGTACTACTGTCAAATTTTCTTTTCCGCCACGAGCCTCAGGATTTGGGATAGCAAATGAATAGCCTAAAGCTGTACACTCATAACTTCCAGTTGAGAAGTCGAAAGTGCCACTTCTTTCAGTTTCCTCCACTCCCACAAATTCCAATGTCGAAAAAGATTTATCAGATAAATCCAACATCACTTGCTCTTGGTCTTCTAGAAGAGGAGGTTCCCAGATAACAGGAACAGGCCCCTGAACTTGGTCAAAGAAATTAACAGTAACCCCTAAGGCAAATTCATCCATCTGTGTAAGAATCTCTTCACGAGAAATACGCTCGCTTGCAGCAAAAATTTTCTGCATATCATACCCAACAGTCTTAGAAGAGATTCTAATCCCGATTACAATACCTGTAATAAGAAGAACTAACCCAAAAATCAAAACAATAGGATGAAAGATTAGAGGATCAAGATGGATGTGTATTTCAATTATGTCACCTGGAATGTTTTCTAATTCATTAACACCGTAGCTTTTTTGATTTCCCATTTTATCAGATACATTTATTTTGATTGAATATCTCTTGGGATTAATTATATCTATTAAATTAAAACCAAGTGTTAAAGTTGCTGAATACGTTTCTAACCGAGGAGTAGCCGCTTGTTGGGCGCCAATTCCTCCTGCAGCTGTTAGATTAAACCACTGAGTGGTATTATCTTGAGCAACTAAGCCAACAATGACATAATCCACCCCCAATCCTCCTTCAGTGAGGTTAACGGCGATTTTTACCTTTCGATCTTGAGTAGGTGTTAATTTAATACCCCTAATTCGAGGTGCAACTACATCTTTTATCTCTACTTCCCTAGAAAAAGTATTGAAATTTCCAGCTTTATCAGTTACAGTTACAGTGAAACGATATACTTCACCAACAGGCAGGTTACCTATCCACCTAAACTCTAATGGTAATCGTCCATCCCCAACTTCGTTGATTAATGTCATATAATGCTGACTGCTTTCAGACGTGGCAATATTTGTGATATTGAGCTGTACAGAACTATCATTTAATCCAGACCATTTATTATCCTGAACATAGGTAGCGATAATGATATCTCCATCATTAATATTGGTTGAATCACCTGATTCATCTGACGTCGCATAAGAGATATTGATTATAGTTCCATTTCTCCAGATGAACTGGGGATCATACGGATCATAATTAGCTGTTATAGTAAGAATCTCAGATGTAACCGTATGATTTGAAGGGGAAAATTGTCCTGTCCAATCAGGAGTAGCGCTCTGATCAACCACATCTACGGTAAACTCAAGGGGTTTCCCAAACTCAAATTGGAAGTAATTACCCCAACCACCTTCTTCAATCGTTTGGTTGTAGGTGTACATAAACAAATACCGATAAATACCATACGCCTCCCTAAATAAATAAGAGGTTCCCTTAAGGGGGAATTCCTCTTCAACACCAACACGATTATCAAACAGTTTCACTTCACCAATTCCGCTACCTTCCCAGTTTTCAGCATCATCCGTTACATCTACAATAATCAGAATACTTCCATTACCTAGATCTCTTGATTGAAAATTCACGATTGTCGGATCTTTGTCATCAATCCAAAAAATCGTTAAATTCCCATAATCAGATATTCCGATGTCTGACCAGTTGAAAAGAACATCATATTGTGTTAAACTCGTTTTATAATCAACTAATTTAGTAATATTGTACCAATGAGTAGCTGGTGTGAAACTATAATCAATAAAATGTATCCATGAGATATCTTCATAAAAAGTCTCATTACTCATAAGGAGAGAATATTCTATATCTACAGGGTCAATAATCAAGTTAGTGCTGACTTCATATTCTAAGGAAACGGAGATATCGGCCCATGAACCATGCGAATAGGTTTGGTTGGCTTCCAACGTAATCAGAATTTTATCCCAAACAATTGTAATATTGTTTGCAGGTGTCTGTCGGAGTCGGGTTACATGATACGTCGGTTCTACTGTAATGAATAGAATTTTAAATGGTACCCAACGACGAGCATCGGTTCTATTAACAGTTGTGTTACCCACACCATTATAATTGAAGATAATAGGATGTTCCACCCCAATATCCCTGTCAATAAGAACTGCTGTTCCATTAAATGGTTTACCATCGTAAGAATGACGGCCATAGCAATATATTGTTCGATTGCCTCCAAAATTAGTGAAGAAGGAATTAACATTCCAGTTTTGCTCAATAATACTTTTTGACAAGTTGTAGGTGCCAGAGAAAGTGAAGTATACATCATCCCAAATAATGTTAATCTGGACATCTTGTTTATCTGGTTGTAGCACAAATGGATTTGTAAACTTTGTTATTCCAAATAGATCATCAATCACGGTTGAAACATAAAAATTATAGACTCCAAAAGTAGTTTTAATCAAACCTGGCCATGTACCATAACCATTGGTCATAAGTACAGTCTTTTGAATTTTTGTTGCATTATCAATTGCTATGAGAGTACCACTGAAACTTGATAAATCATGAGCCCAAACAGCTGACAAATCTATTTCAGTTATTTCCCCCGTTCCTAGTCTTCGATCAGTTTCAACAGGGATCATATCAATAATTAAATAAGTCCATGTTATACTTTTGTTAAAATAGGCAGCACCAGTTGTTTTATCAACGAAACTTAATATTCCATTAGGATGATCAATATAAGATCCATTGACGACCTGACACTCAAATAAAAACGTGTCAGCAATATTCTCTGTATGATTTATTGTGAAAGAACCATCTAGAAGATCCCCAGCAGTTCCATCTTTTCGATCGTTCCATGATCCTCCTCCAAAGCTATAGTTTATTTGAGTATTGTATGCAGGAGATTGATCTGTAAGATAATTAACAAATAAATTTAATACCCACCATTCACCGATATCTACTCCCCGTGCTTTTTCATTGTCTTTATTTGAAGATCCAAATCCGTCTTCAGAAAACTGATTATCATAGAATGTGTAATCAAAGTCAAGATAATCCCAAAAAATGGAAACATTGCTTGGATCTTCCTCCTGAGACGATTTATGACCTGACACATAAAAAAATAATTCGTATCCATCAACCTTTGGAGTAAAAACATTTGCGCTTAAGGAAACAGAACCATTACCATTGGCATCTGTTGGAGTATTTTTTAGAGCACGAGGATTTAATGGGTCATTGGGATCCTGATATATAACATTACGGCTTTCTTTTGCAAAGTCATTAGAACTATTGTCCCAAAGATAAAAACTGACATCGATGAAATCATTCACATTAATGCGAAATACTATATGCTTTTGACTATCATTCGTTGTCTCATTATAATCAAATGGAGGATTTGATCCTACCGATATTTGATCAATCTTTACTAGTAACACATTCCCAACGGCTTCAAAAGCTATTGTACCATTATCGGTGATTCCATCTGTAGAGGTGACTGATACCACCAACGTATGAAAAGCATCATCAAACGCTGGATCTCTGGCAACATCACCAGTAAGATTGACTTCAAAAATAAATTGACCCAGTGGAACTTCATAACCATGATTAATGAATCGGATAAAATGAAGTGGGCCGCTTACATCTGTTTTTAATACAGAAATTAGTGTGACATTTGGATTTTCAAGTAGAGAAGTAACATCAGAAGAACCTGTAGTTCCATAATCCTCACGTACCCACATTGTAATATTAAACAATTGATCAGAATCCAATTTATTGTTGAATTCGGATGGAGAGATCTGTATGTTATTAATTTGTAGATCTTTCATGGGGAATCGAAACGAATCGTTTGAAAAATGTCCTAATACAATTGTTGACAACGTTAAGTTATACAAACCAAGGGAGAACTGTGAAAGAACTGAATTATTAAGTGTAAAGGTTAGAGAGTATTTGTCAGTACCTACAACGATGTCCCAGTTATCCCAATCTGTTATTGGAGGAAAAGCATGAGATGTATTACTTATTGTTAGATTTTGAAAAGCAGATTTTGGATTTCCTTCTGAACCTGTAATAGTGAAATTTAATTTAAAATCCATTGAAGTAGCATTTATTTCCATAGCTTCAGGACTAACGCTATCTATTACTACATCATCCTGTCCACTGATTCTACTGATTTTACAGGAGGCTTTGTCAAAATGGAGGTTGTTAGAAGTACTAAAATCGGATGTACTCCCTATTTCTTGATTATGTTGAGTTTCTAAAGATGATAATGAATAGTGGACTTGAGATCTATTTATTTCGTTTCGTGAAAGTGGAGAAAAAGACATAAGTCTAAGATCTGCTTGTGGGGAATTGGAAAATTCGTTATTGGATGTAAGATCGAACGTGAAAGAGTTGGACAGATATCCTGTGAAAACAGAGGGTATGATAATGCTTACATAAAGGATTAGGAGTGTAATTCGGTTGTAAGGGCGCCTCATCAATATTTTAAATCCTCCATTCGACATTATTCAATAAACTCCTTCTTATATTTCCTTTGGAACAGCAACATTGATCGAGTGAAGAAGTTACGTGTCTTTTCCATCTCTTTTTCCACAATTTTTACATCAGCCTGTTCCTTCATTAATTTTCGAATTTGTCGGGAATGTTCTACCAATTCAGCCAAGAATTTGTTGAGATTCTCTAGATTGCTATATGGTGGTCGAATAACAAAACAAAGTGAAAGGTTTTCTTGGCCGCCACGTGCTTCGGGATTCTCAAACGCGAATGCGTAGCCAAAAACAGCACATTTTTCTCCACCAATCTGGAAACGGAAGATGGCATTTTTATCCTCCTCAGGGTTTGGAACGAACCCTAAAGTGGAGAATGATCTGTCAGACAAATTTGCAAGCATTGCCTCAGAAGCCCGTAATTTTTCTGGATAAACAATCAGTGGAATTGGTCCTTTTACCTGGTCAAAGAAGCTTGAAACTAGACCTATTGAAATCTTATCATTCTTTTCCCAAACCTCATTCTCAGAAATTTTTTCTAGATCTGCTATTATCTTGTTCTTATCGAATCCACCAATCGTTTTAAATCGCTGTACAGCCACAACCGCAATAATTAACATAACTGCAATTATCACTAGCCATACTTGATAGTCACCCATCAAATCAACTGCATTTGATGGAATTTCAATAGCCTCAATAGTAGCAGTTACTCCTTTTATGTATTGAGATAATTCTTCATGCCTGATTGAACGTACATTACCGAAAGAATCAGTTAGATTCAACTTAAATTTCACACTTGTTGTTACGAAAGGATTAGTTGGAATCTTAAAATCAGCATCAAATGTTTTAGAGTGTAAGTACTCAACATTTTGGCTGATTGAAGCACCCCCACCACTCAATAATTCTGTTAGATTTACAGATATTGGGCCTGTTCCAAGATCATAATAAAGTACAGCACTACTAATCGGTGATCCATTATCCCCTACAGTTACAGTAATAGAAAATTCACCAAACTTAGTGTAATTTATTGAACAGCTCTCCAAGTACGGGGCTGATTCATCTAGGATTTCAATTAAACCAATAGTCCGATTGACATTTCCAAAGTTGTCAAAAATATCAATTTCATATTGAAGAATGTCCCCGACATTGAAAGTTAAGTTATTCCAAAATTCAATTTCTCCAGATTCTAATGGGCGACTGATCATATTCTGTTCTAATCTTGATTTGTTAGTTATTGGATCAAAGACACGGATAGTAGCTCTCTCTCTGTCTACTCCAGACCAACTATCACTAGCACTAAGAACAACCATAATATTTCCGTCTAAATTAGGAGAGTATCTTATCTCGAAGCCTGTTCTAGTAGGTGCATCACTGTCTTCTGTTAGGGTAGCTGAAAATTTATAAGATTTAGTAAGCTCATTACCTTTATCCGTCAGTATAATTTTATATGCCAACGTTTCTCCATAGGAGAAATCGTCACGGGGGTCAGCCCTATCAGTTTTAACGATTCCTTTGAAAATAGATACATTCCCTACACGTATAATTCTATATTTTAAGTATTTCAAATAGTGAATTGTTTCTGATGGGGGAACTCCTTCGATTTCGAGCTGAACAGATACGCGATCGACCCCACTTCCGAAGTATTTTCCAGATAATTCGTCGTCCGTAGCTTCAACATAGAAAACAAGGAAACCATTTCCCATATCTTCAATATATGCCTGAAGTAATTGCGGTGGTTGTACAGAATCTACCCAACTAATGTTAGTCAACGGATCGGGGAAAGCATCAATTGAAAACGCACCAATGAGGTTAGATACGGGATCATATGCATCTATAATTTTGTAAATGTTATTTACTTCACGCGTTTCAGTATCGAGGAAGAAAAGCTGAGACCGATTGGAATTATAAAAGGCCTCATTGTTTTTCGTAAGGTTATAAATTAAATTTTGGACTGGTTTCCGATCACTCTGATAGTATGCTTCCATCGTGATGTTCAAGTGAGAACCAGGAATCACGGATTCTCCATCGAGAATTTCAAAGTCAAATTCAATGATTATTCGATCCCAGTTTAAGTTTAACCAAGAAATACTTAGAGGTGCTCCTGTAACAAAAACCTGAAAGGTTGTTATATCTGTTCTACCCTCAAATCCATATTTATCATAAGTAATATTCTCAATTTCAAAAAGAACTCTGTCGGGGCCATCTTTGGTCGAATCATAAGGAATCTCAATAAGTGTTAGATCATCCCAATAAGCTGGTTCAAGTGTATTATTGAATGACCGACTTCGATGGAAGAGAGTCACATTTCCATAGAATGGTGAATAATCAAAAGCATAATAGGCTTGGATAAGAACATAAGCAGAACTATTCACATTATATCGTAAAAAAGAACTCCAGGGACGCCCAAATTCATCAGCTAAAGATATTTTAAAGTCAACACGATCCCAAATAATCTCAACACTTGTGTTTCCTTCAAAGATCTCAATTCCAAATCGAGAATCAATAAACTTTGTTATGTTAATTTTAGCTCCTTGGACAGCTTTTGGACTTCCAATAGAGCTAACCCAATTCGATTGATTCCAATTACTCCTTGGATCGAAAGCAGCAGAAACGTTATCGTAAATTATAACCCTAACATTCTCCAGAAGTATTGATGAATTATGTGCATAATAAGCATTAACATATACAGTAGCCTCAGTATATTCAGGGATTCGGTCATCAGCAGCCTCTATATGAACTTTAAATTTCGTCCAAATCAGAATATCATGAAAAACGGTTTGTGACGTCTCATTAACAAATGAGTACACTGGGCCTGTGTAAGGAGATCCATATGAAGGATAATAACGGAACGGAGCTTCAATGCCTGTTTCATTGGTTATTCTAACATCCAATTCAGCTTGGATAACATCATCGAAATGAAGCTGGATAGATATCTTTCCATCAGCATTTAGTAATGCTTGAGAATCATCAATGATTATAAGACTTCCATCAGCAAAAGAATGAGAAGAATTTCCACTTCCATCCAAATGCTCAACGTAAAATGGTGCTAACGGAACCCACTGGATTCCATCGTGTCGTGCTAATTTGAGATCAATTAGAAAATTACATCCTTTGACGCTTCGACGTGTAACGAATACGTTTTCGAAAAACGTGCTATAAGTCAATGAATAGGTGCCATCCACATTCAGGACTGATTCATCGTCATCAGTGGACAAAGTGTCATCAACTACATCAGTTTCAGCTATCAAACTATCCCATTCGAAATAAACACTCCAAGGAGCATAGCGAAGTTGATCTTCCCCATTATTCTTAGCAAAAGCATTGAAAGCCAGTCGATCCGGTTGATTTGATGTAAGGTTGATCGTCACATTACCCGTCGCATTTTTACTACCAGAACCTCCAGGCCTTTCCCATTGGACTAAAACTTCTTCTTCCGAGGGCCTTTTTTGCGTGTCCTCTAACGCATAAATCCAAAAGTTTACGGTTATCTCACTACCAACTGAAACACGAAAAGTATAATCATTGGTTGCATTAATTGCCGGTATATATTTTTCACTGGTAGAATTCCATACTTCGAGGAAGGAGAAATTGCCATAAGGAGTATCGATCCATCGTAATCCTAAAAGTGTTACAAAATCTCTGCTTTCTAAGACAGATTCGATCTGAATCTTCACATAATGTCCAAATGTGTCAATAATAGTAAGATTGACATTTATAAAACCAAGTCCAAGGT